>JBGQIG010000227.1:0-5453 GCA_041498365.1 Terriglobia bacterium
CCAAAACAAAGATCCCATCGATGCGCTATTCGACCTGCTGATCGAAGACCGCGCATTTACAGAGGTGGCTGTTTTCGGCATGTCCGAGCCCGACGTTACCCTGGTCCTGCAGCAGCCATGGGTGTCCATCGACAATGATTCCTCCGGTGCCGCACCCGAAGGAATTCTCGGCCAGGAACATCCTCATCCGCGGGCCTATGGGACCTTCCCGCGCATCCTGCGGAAATATGTTCGGGAAGAAAAGAAACTCACTCTGGAAGATGCCATCCGGAAATTCTCCGCCTTGCCGGCGCAGCGCATGCGCCTGACCGACCGTGGAGTCTTGAAATCCGGCATGTGGGCCGACGTTGTGATCTTCGACCCAGCCACGGTTCGCGACCTGGCCACCTTCGAAGATCCCAACCAGTTGTCGCAGGGAATGGAATATGTCTTGGTGAATGGCGTTGCAGTGATTGATCAGGGCAAAATGACGGGGGCGTTGCCGGGGAAGGTCCTGCGAGGAGCAGGCTACGCTCCGTAGAATCATCAGCAACCATTATGAGGACGAGGCGGCCAAGGCTGACCAGGCGCCTGGCTTAATCGAGCTCCAAAGCCATCTTGATCGCCGCCTCAATTCGTGACAATGTTGCGCCCGAAACCCGGCCCAGCGGCGGATATCGAACCAGACTCTTCTCCAAGGTTGTAACCTGGTCACACTTGGCCCACGAGGAGCGCTGCAAGCCTCCTTCACCCGGCCGCAAAAGGACCCTGAGAGAGAACTTGCGGTGCTCGATGGATGTGATGGGGACGACGCAAACATCCAGGGCGTGGCGATTGAGCGCATCGGTTGAAATCACTAGGGCAGGGCGGTCCTTGTCCAGGCGGACCAGGCACATCTCACCGCGCCGCGGGAACCAGCCAGCCGGAGCAGAATAGGGCAATGAATTAATCCCTCGTTATGGCTCGCCGTGAGGCTTTCTGAAACGAACGCTTTTCCTGTTTATCCTCGACCTCGGAATAGAAGAGCGCAGCTTCGCGTTGCAGGCTATCTTGCCGCTCCAGGTCGAGAGCGCGTTTCAGAAGTTGGTTCACACGCTCGCTCGTGGAGCGCTCGCCCTTGGTTCTTTCCAGGTCGGCCAGGAGGGAATCGTCTAACGTTAAGGTCTTTGGAATCCTCATAGTTTTAGAAGATAGAATATCACATCATGTCTAATAATCGGAGGAATTAAAATTCGTGCAGTTCCATGTTTGGAGTGACACGGTGACATTTGCGATCTTTGCGATCAAAACCTTTAACCGCAAAGGACGCAAAGGATTTCGCAAAGGACGCTAGAACTGGGTTCGACCATTTCCAGGTTGTCTCCTGCGGAGACCTCGTTACCACAACCTAAAATTCGCGGAAGCCTTATTTTTGCGTAACGGTCACTTTGTGCAACCCGACAGTAGCCGCGTCCACGCGGGCCGGCAGCGCGAAACGCGAGTCCAGACCAACGTTCGGGTACTTGGGCTTGAGGTACTTCTCGACAAACAGTTCCAGGACGAACCCGGGAATCACCACGCCATCGAGGGAAACCGAATCCACATGGACCAAACCTTGTCCGCCTGCGCCATGCGCCTGCGCCGTGACCACTACATGATGCTGGCCGCTGAAAACCGCGAGCAAAGGGTTGTAGGACGTCTTACCCGCCTTGATTTGATCGAAATCAACTTGCGAGGTTCCTATCACTATTCCCGGCTGGACCTGGAAAGCGACCGACCGCACGCCCGGGGGAAGCTTGACGTTCCCGGAAGCAAAGTAAGCATTGATCTCCTGTTCTGTAAACTCCGTGGGTGACGGGTCGGGGCGCGCCTGCGGTCCATTGCTCTGCAAATGTTGCAGCTTGCGCTCCGCGTTCGCAACCTGGCCGGGGTTCGGAGCGGATCTGGTTTGCGACAGGGAATATTGTGCCGAAAGGCACAAGAACGCGGCGACGAGAACCAAGGCAGAGCAGGCCTTCATGGTTTGAGGGCGGCCTGGGTCTCCGGAGTGGTGCTGATGGTTACGTGAGGCTCAGTCAAAGAGCCGGTGACGATAAAGCTGTGCGCACCTTCACGCGACAGTTTGATATCCAGAACTCGACTCAGAGACGCAGTACCGCTTAATTGATAGATGCCGCCCGGAGTCTGCAGTTTGCCTTGCTCAATCTCGAACTTTCCGTCCCGCAGAAGCAATCGTCCCGCGAACCGATTGGCCCGCAGCGGAGCGTTCTCCCCGGCCAGCGTGAGATGCGGTAAGGAACCATCACGGCCTTCCACCTGGAAGCGAGCGTCGGCATTGGAAAGCAATTCCGCCTTGGTCCACCCGTACGCGCTGGCACGATACTCTGCACTCGCGGTGCCCGTGATCCAGCCGTCGTGCATGGCCTCAGCCAATTGCCCCAGGGCAACTTTCTCTAAGGTACCGCTGCCGGTGTACGCTGGCGGGTTGACAGTGAAATCAGCCATCCATTCGCCGCTATGGTGTCCGCCCAATACATCTCCACGCAAGTTGGAAAGCCGGAGCCGGCCCTGCTCGAGTTCGACCTCAGCCGAGACCCGGCTGATGACCAGGTTATGAATCAGAACGCGATTTGCCGAGAGCTTTCCGACCGCATGTACCGAAGCCAGATAGGGTCTGGGTTGTGCCGGCGAGGATAGGAAGCGATACCAGGGCTGTTTTCCGGGAACAGCATTCACCTGACCGCTCATTGCATCTGTGACGAACGCGTCGGCGTGAAGATCGAAGCGAACGGTACACGCATGCGCGGCATCGCATTGCCTCGGAACGGTCAGCGAGCCGCGCCAGGTATTGCCCGCCGCGGACGCGGTCAGCTTCTGGACTTCAGCCGAGTACGGTGTCAGCGAAATGTTGGCGGAAGCGATTTCCACGGGCTCATTCAAGCCCCGCACCCGCGCGCGGACGGAATGCAGTTGCGCCGCTCCGGTCACCCCCGCAGCCGCAAATCCGGCCCAGTCACCACCAATTTGAAGATTAATGCGCGCCTCACCATTTGCAGCCGTCTGAGGGGTTGGCAATCCGACGGTTCGGGCTACTTCGAGCAGCCGCTGCACTTCGGCATCTCCCTGGACCAGGAGCTTATAACCTGAACGAGAAAACTGCCCATGTACTGTAACGTTTGCAGGTCTACCCAGGGGAAGACCGAAAGGACCAATGTCCACACGGGGCTCAGCCGTCAGCTGCAAGACGCCAGCTCGGCTGGCTTCGGTCTTTCGCTTCAGTTCGAGATTGCCTCCCGAAGACACGGTGAAAGGAATCCTGTCCAGAAGGAGTTTCGTGTTGGTGAGAGGCGAGCGCACATTCAAAGCCGATACTTCGCCCCCACCCATCCAGACTGGCGCGATACCCGTGGCCTTGCGCCGCAATGTGACGCTCGCGTCCAGCTTGCCAGACGCAAGAATGTCAGTCGGCACATTCTTCTTCACCCGACGCGCGAATTCCACCAGCGGCTGGACGGGCAATTTCTGGGCGAGCATGGTCAGGTCGTAGGCGCGATCCCCAGCCATTGTGGCGATGCTGCCGTGCACTGCGATTTCGCCCTCGCTGACCGGGGCGCGGCAGGCCAAACGGGAGAGCATATGATCCGTGGAACGGTAGTGGCCGGTGCATCGGGCCGCCAATCGCAAAGCGCCGTCGCCTGAAATGTCGTAGCGGCGGAAGTCCTCTATGGAGGCCTCCGCTTCCACGGTGAGATTCTTTGGGGTACCGGCGAGCACCGAGGAGAGCTTGAGGGCGCCCCTCCATCCCTTGTCCTGGCCTAAAGTGAGCTTCGTCACCTGCCCGAGCTGCGCCCCCTCCCATCGCACCGTGAATTGCAGGGGCGTGTCGTGCAGATTGGCCGACCGTTGCCAGGTCCCGTCGACTTGGAGCAGCCCAGTGTCGCTGAGATTGAAGTCGGTCCGCATCGGTTGCGCTTTCAAACGCACGCCCCATGCATTCTCCGAGTCTTGCCACAAAGCGAAATTGGCTTCGGTCAGGCTGTAGGGTTTCTTTTCCTGTCCAAGCTTGAGATTGATCCGGCCGTGGTCGGCTTCAATGTAGGGGAAGCCCGGCCGTACTTCGCTTCTGGTCTTGGCGGTGGGCGCAACCGGCGTCCGGGCGGCGCGTTCGAGCAAATTCTCGAGATTCCAGCGTCCTTCGCCATTGCGCACCAGGTTGAGACTGGGCTCGGTCAGGCTGAGGCGCGCAATTTCCAGCCGTCCTCGCAACAGAGAACTCACCCGCACGATAGCGACGACCTCCGACGACTGCAATACAGGCTCAGCGCCGAACGCCGGATCGTCATGCACGACAAAGCCTGCCAGATCGAAGCCGGGCTGGGGCAGCAGACGCAAGGTTACGGACCCCACGTCCACCGGTCGTCCGAGCGCCAGGCTGATGGACCGTACAATCCGGCTGCGCAGTCGTTCGGCCCCGGGACGCACCAGAAACAGCGCAAGCACCAGGACGATGCCCGTGATCACCACGTGTTTGGGCCGCAAAAATTTCAACGAACCACCTTCAACGTCCGGCGCCAGCGCGTCTGGTCAAAGAAATGTATGACCACGTGCGCCAGAAACCCGACCCGCTCGCTGATTGCCGTATGCATGTACTGGTTGGGCGGAGTTTCGAACGACCAGTATATGAACATGGGTCGTCCAATCACGTTAGTCTTCGGGATAAATCCCCAAAAACGGCTGTCGTAACTTACATCGCGGTTATCGCCCATGGCGAAATAACTGTTTGCCGGCACGACTATGTCGTCGCCCTGAATATATTGCGGGAGAAGTTGTTGCCAGTCCGGAAACAGGCGGTTGAAATCAGTAGGCGGCACCGCAGGAAAGTTGTCGCGATAATCATTGGGTCCTTCGTCGCGATTGTGGATGACATAAGGCTCATCCAGCTTCTCTCCATTGCGAAATACTACGCCATCGCGTAAATGGATACGGTCTCCGGGGATGCCGACTATCCGTTTGACCACATAGAGGCCGGGCTCAGCGGGCGAAAGAAAGACGACGATATCTCCCCGCCGTACCTCGCGGTAGGGAAGCAGAGGACCGGTCCAGCGCGTGGCCGGAGCGAACTGTACCCGGTTCACGAAGACGTGGTCGCCGATCAGCAGTGTGTTTTCCATGGAACTGGACGGAATTTCAAAGGCCTGCAGCACGAACGTGATGATAAACAGCCCCGTCACCAGCACCGCCGCCAGCGAAGCCAGAAACTCGACGGTAGTTTCGCGCGGCTTTTCTTCCGCCTTGTCTTCCTTCTTCTTACTTTCTTTCTTGGCCACTCGATCTTTCTCGTGTTGGGCGGTTTACCGCCGTTAGTTGACTACTCGAAATGTCCGGTCCCAGCGGGTAATCTGGAACAAATGGGTCGCCGCATAGGCGAAGTGAACGAGTTTATCACCCGGTGTGGGCGAAATCGGCATATCCTGATCCACGTTCCGAACCGACCA
>JBGQIG010000228.1:0-5440 GCA_041498365.1 Terriglobia bacterium
GACGAGCAGCGCGAGTTTGGGCTCGCGATTCCAATCGCTGGCTGGGTTCTCGACATCTCCAACTTTCGCACCGGCGCGAGGAACTTCTTCGACCACGACGCCTTGGAGAACAATATCTTTATCCCCCTCACCATCGGCCACGCCCGCATTCGCGGCACCGAAGTGGCCATCAATTCGCCCAGAATTGCCGGGCGCGCCAGCGTTCACGTCGCCTACTCGAACCAGCTGGCGCAGGGAGCATGCCCAATCACGGGAGGTTTCATTGAGGATTGCGACGAGCCGGACTACTTCTTCCTCGATCACGACCAGCGCAACACACTCGCTGCTGGTTTCAACCTGGCATTGCCCTGGCGCACCTGGACTGACTTCAACGTTAACTACGGTTCTGGCTTTCTGAACGGCGAAGGCGACGAGGATCCCACGCACCTTCCGCCGCATACCACATTCGATTTGTCCCTGGGGAAATCCTTCGGCGAGAACTGGAGCCTGCGACTGACCGGACTGAATCTGTCCAATCACCGCTATCTGCTCGACAATGCCAACACTTTCGGCGGGACGCACTACGTGAATCCGCGCGAAATTTCAGTGCAGTTGAAGTATCGGTTCCATTACTAGCAGGTTTCTACGCTGTTTTCCTCGAGTCCTCGGCGCAGCTGGCGCTCATCGTTAGTAACGGCCGCCAGACAGCTCTCTGCCGGTATGAGCGGCAGAGACATCAATCCTGTGACCCGATCTTTCTCAGCACCTGCAGCAGCTCTTCATTATTCGGCGTATGGTCCAGCGGATACACTTTGGCAAACACGATCTTCCCGCTTTTGTCCACGATGAACACGGCTCGCTCACAGATGCCCGGCAACGGAGGCCCTTCCCGGAGAACGCCGAATTGCTCAGTCACTTTGCCGTGAGGATAAAAATCCGCACACATCGGCATGTGCATCGTCCCGATTTCTTTCTTCTGCCAGGCAATCTTGCTGACAATCGAATCTACGCTGATGTCCAGGACCTGGGCATCCAGTGCGGCGAACTTCTCGAGATCTGAGTCGAACGCCGGCACCTGCGCGGCTCAAGTGGGCGTCCAGTCCAGCGGATGGAAACTCACGACCACATTCCTGGTTCCCCGGAAATCGCTGAGCTTGACCGTGAACTGCCGTTCCCCCTCGACCGCCGGAAGGTCGAAATCCGGGGCCATGTCTCCAACCTTCAAGGCCATAATTTTCTCTCTCCTTCTACTTACTATGCTAACCGAGCCCGAAGTCCTTCGTTCCTGCGGCGCGTCGGAAAAAACTAAGGGCGGCCCGGAAGCCGCCCTTTGGTCAAATTGTAAGTGGTTGTTACGCCGGCTTGACGTTCTCGGCTTGCCACCCTTTCGGGCCCTTGACGACATCGAACTGCACCTGCTGACCTTCCTGCAGGCTGCGGAATCCACTGGCTTGAATGGCGGAGAAGTGTACAAACACGTCCTCGCCGCTCTAACGGCTGATGAAACCATAGCCCTTGGCGTCGTTAAACCACTTTACTGTTCCTGTTTCCATGGTGTTGCTTTGTTTCCTTTTTCGTGGATGTAGCGCTGAGTTACTCGCAAGGATTTCGCAGGCAGGTCACGCTGGGTGAGCGGAGAAACCGGAAACTGCAAGTATCAGACGCGCCAGGATTTTACCTTACGCCCCGCGAGAGTGGCTGCGAAATTTCTCGGCATGCTCAATAACTTCCCTCTTAACATAAGTTTGCAGGCCGCTTTTGCTGGCAGGCCGCCGAGACCGCAGCTTATCATCTATTATCGTCAAGCCATGGTTTCCCGGCTCTCGGTCATTCTCTTACTTCTTTCGACGCTTTCGTTCGCCGGAATAACCGATGATGTCCGCGATGCGCTGACGCGAAATAACTTCGCCGCTGCGGAGGCCGAACTTCTGAGCTATCGCAGCCAGCGGGGCACGACTCCAGAATACCTGGAAGCTCTTTCCTGGATGGCCCGGGCCTATCTCGCTTCTCACCAGCTTGATCGCGCCGAAACCAATGCCAAACAGACGGAGAGCCTAAGCCACCAGCTTCTGCTCAAACGTCCGTTGGATGCAGAGCCTCACCTGCCGATGGCACTCGGCGCCGCCCTCGAGGTCCAGGCCCAGCTACTCGCCGACTGCGGCAACCACACGCAGGCCGTGGCACTGCTCCGGCGCAGTCTGGTCACCTACCGGAATACTTCCATCCGTGCCCGTTTGCAGAAAAACCTCAATCTCCTCGGCCTAGCCGGACAGCCGGGACCCCCGTTGAAGATCGCACAATACCTGGGCCCGAAGCCAATGGCTCTTTCCGAGCTCAAGGGTTCCCCGGTGCTGCTTTTCTTCTGGGCCCACTGGTGCGGAGACTGCAAAGCCGAAGGTCCGGTGATCGCCCGGCTGAGTTCCGAGTTCGGGGGCCGCGGTCTGACGCTGCTCGCCCCCACTCAACTCTACGGCTACGCCGCGCAGGGACAAGACGCGCTGCCGAAGGACGAACTTCCCTACATTGAACGCGTCTGGCAGCATTTCTATCCCGGCCTCCATGGAGTTCCGGTTCCGGTCAGCAAGGAGAACTTCGACCGGTATGGGGCCAGCACCACTCCAACTCTGGTCCTGTTGGACCGAGCCGGCCGCGTCGCCCTCTACCATCCTGGCGTGATGCCCTATGAGGAGCTCCGCGCGGCCGTCGAGAAGGTGTTCAACTGAGAACAGAGAACCGAAAACTGACATCTGGTGCGTAACTTCCCCGGCAGTCCAAAGTACGTATAGAAGCTCACCGCCCGTACTCTGTCACCTCGCCATCCACCACCGCTGCTACATATTTCTTCGTCACCACATCCTGAAACTGAACCACCTGATGGCCCTTACGCGCCAGCTGACCCCAATGGCTTGGTTTCTTTCGATTCTGCTCAATGGCTTGTATGTCCCGACCATTGATTCTGACTCGGACAGTGCGGAAACGCCCGCTTCCAACCCGCGTTACACGCAACCTCTGCTCTGGCTCGTTTACGCCCTTGATCACGACCTCTAGGCCGTTCATCAATTGGGCTGCCACCGATCGCAGGAGAATATGGAGTTCTGAGGTGGTTACAGCATTGTCAGCCATTTCCCTAATTGTCAGCCATTTCCCTATTTTCCCTTGGATGAGGTTCGCTCTCTTTGTAGGAGGCACTGGCGCTGGGTCCTTTCATGGTGACCCCTGCACGGCCGTCATCGTAAATCCGCAATCTACAATCTACAATCTGAAATCCGATGGATCTCGAGCGCATCGCCGAGTTGATCGCACCCTTTCTGGCCAACGATCCTGAAAACCCGCCTCCCAGTTCCTTAAGGCATCGTCATTCTGACGCGAAGCCAAGGGTTGAGGAGTCTGCTGTACTCTCCCTCACCCAAACCCGCGCTATATCGATCTATATCGATCTATTGCTGCGCTGGAACTCTCGCATCAATCTAACCTCCGTGCGCCAGCCGGAAGAAATTGTCACGCGTCACTTTGGCGAATCCCTCTTTGCCGCCCGCCATCTGTTGCCCGGGCGCGACGCCCCCGCTCGCATGGGGACAGCTACGCTCCGTCCGTCCGAGCCCGGCTGGGAAGACAAATCTGTCCCCAAAGTGCGTGTCATCGACGTGGGCTCCGGTGCCGGCTTTCCCGGCCTTCCCATCAAGATCTGGGCTCCCCAGGCTCATCTCACGCTAATCGAGTCGAATCAGAAGAAATCCACTTTCCTGCGCGAAGTGATCCGCAGCCTTGCATTGACGAATGTCGATGTCTTCACCGAGCGTGCCGACGCTTTCCGGGGCGCCAAGGGAGATATTGTTACGCTCCGCGCGGTCGAGCGCTTCGATGCGATTCTCCCGGTCGCCGCTCGGCTGGTAGCTCCTTCGGGTCGCCTGGCGGTCCTGGTTGGAGAGGCTCAATTGAACCGCGTTCGCGAACTGGTGCCGCGCCTGCAATGGGGCGATCCCATCAGGCTGCCGCTTTCAGCCAGTCGAGTGCTGATCATCGGAAGGAACGAATCAGGGTAGTTAACAGAACATAGAGATGTGGGATAAATTTAGGTGCTGCGTATCGGAATTCATTCCCCGATGAGAAACAAGAGCCCATAGTCCTGCGATTGTGGGAAACTCGTTCTAAATTGCAAATTCTGAGCGGACATCCGATGCCACGAGCCAACTCTGTAAATAGCGGAGTACCGAGGTAGTAACAAGTGGTAAGACCAAGAGGGCTTGATCTTCAATCGCAAGTGTTACGTCCTGAAGTGAAGGCAGCGGCTGACGAAAGTGGAGTGTATCGTGAATTTCTTGTTTCACATTGCCTTCTGGTTGTCTAACTGGTGGTCGTGCGGACTCAAGCCAAATTCGTGATGTTCCACGTGGAACACTCTCATTGCAATTTTCCTAGATGTTCCATGTGGAACACTTAGAAATTGCAAGCCTGCGCTCATCAAGAGCCTGTTCACGAAATGTCTTGCAATGTTTCAACATTTCTGTGGAAACATGCAGCGCACTCATCGACAACCCGCATTTATTCAACAGATTGATCCAGTGCGGAGCTTGCACCAAAATACGTCATTGCAATCGCGCGTGGGTTCGCTCTATTCTGTGAACATCTCTCGGTTCTCCACAATCTAGATGGGACGCGTCATCGCGGTAGCCAACCAGAAGGGCGGCGTGGGTAAGACTACGACTGCCATCAATCTGGCCTCTTCGTTTGCGGCTGCGGAAGTTAACACCCTGCTAGTGGACTGCGATCCGCAGTCAAACACCACCAGCGGCCTGGGCCTGATCAAAGATCCCGAGCGAATCAGCACCTATCACCTGCTCATGGGTGCCGCCAGCCTCGAGCAGGCCGTGCAGCCGACTGAAATCGAACAACTGTGGCTGGTTCCAGCCCACAAGAACATGATTGGCGCAAACCTCGAACTGGTGGACGCCGAACGGCGGGAGTTTCGCCTGCGGGACGCACTATCCACCCTGCGTGAGCAATACCAGTTTATTGTGCTCGACTGCCCGCCGGCCCTGGACCTTCTTACTCTCAATGCCTTGGTTGCAGCGGACGCCGTGCTGATCCCCATGCAGGCTGAATACTTCGCGCTGGAGGGCATCAGCGAGTTACTGGATACGGTGGAGCGGATCCGCGCCACCTTTAATCCGGATCTCGCCATCGAAGGCGTGGTCCTCACCATGCTTGATGACCGCACCAACCTGGCCCAGCAGGTGACGGCGGAATTGAAAAGATTTTTTGGCGACAAGCTTTGCACCACCACCATTCCACGAAACATTCGGCTGGCGGAAGCGCCCAGTCATGGGCGGCCGGCGCTGCTGTACGATCCGCGTTCCAAGGGAGCGGAGAGCTATATCCGCCTGGCCAAGGAGATCATTGCGCACCATTTGCCGGAGCAGGCCGGGACGCCGGTGGAGGAGATGGACAAGACGGCATAGTA
>JBGQIG010000229.1:0-5433 GCA_041498365.1 Terriglobia bacterium
ATCGTATGGTTACCAAGGGTTACCGAAAGGGAGTGTACGAACGAGTTACGACCGGAACCAGCGAGCTAAATAGAAGCGGCACAAGCCTTCACACCAACGCCGCTTCCAGCGACATGAAAGGCGTCTGCTTTTCGCGCTTTGGGGCAGGCATAGGCCTCTACGGACTGGACGGAAGGTATCAAGACAAAGTAGGGAACATCGCACCGGCGGTTTTCGGGCAACGGTTTCCTAAGCTATTACTACTGCCGAGGGGTTGGTTCTTGTAAGATTGCTGCCAGCAGTCGCCCGCATGCCAGGGGCACGCTTGAGTGAGGAAAAGACTTCGCGCTTCGCGACATTCGCCGCAATCCTACTCGGACGTAAAGAACGTGATTCGGGCCCAGGCATTCTTTACCTCCTGCGGCGATAGAGGGAGAACTGTGGGCAGATGGCTTACGTGGATATCGCACCAGCGCTTGACCGGCTGGGCGTGTTCCCAGTGTGGTTGGACTTTTCCAGTCCCATCCATGCTTACCGATCAGGAAGCCAAGAGTGCTTATGATCGCCTGGCAGCCAGCAAATTCCAGGAGCATGATTGCGCCGCGCACGGCGAACCGGCAGTGATGGCTGATTCTGAAAGCTTTGCCGCACGCGCTAGAAAACTGGTGACCCGAGGCTTTAAGCCGAAGGACGCAGCCCAGATTACTATGCAGGAAATCACCTTTGAGAACCGTAACGACCCCGCCGCGGCCAGGAAGGCCCAAGTCGATGCCGAAGACTTTCTCCGCCGCGTGAAGGACGGGCTGATTTGACGAACCACCGGCGCCCGTGGGGGGTACGGGAGATTGACCAGGGCGCCTCCTGGACTAGGCACGCATGGGCGGAGCGCTACCGCCTACATCGCGGCGCCGAGTAATTCATTTCAAGTATTGGCACGTATGGCGTTTTCCCTGTAGCTTCAACTGCGCCCGCGCCATTTTTTTTGCGGCAAAAGCACCCCGAGAGGCAATTCGTTTTATGACCTGGATCCGCACCATTCCGCTCTCCCAAGGCGATGAAAAGCTGCGCCAAGCGATGGAAGGCCAAAAATCGCTCTATCCAAAGGAGTACGCCACCCCCGTGCATCCCACGGAAGGTGGAGGGGCGATGATTACAGAGTCCCATAGCCTCATTCCCGAGGCGCTCTACCACGCCTTCGCCACTTTCGGCGTACTGATGTCTCCCGACCTGCCACTCTCGCGGCGGCAGCACGAGATGATTACCACCGTGGTTTCGGTTACCAACCGGTGTGTTTATTGAATCGACTCACACGCAGAGTTTCTGCGTCGAGTGACGTTGGATAAGAATCTGGTCGATGCTCTGGAGAAAGACTACACCACCGCTCCCATCACTTCGCAGGAGCGGGTCATGCTGGATTACGTGGTGAAGATTACAAAAGATGCGACCAAAGTCTGGAAAGACGATCACGAGCGTCTGCGAGCCGCCGGCTTCGACGATAAGGCGATTCTGCAGATTACGCTGATCGCCTCCTGGTTCAACTACATCAACCGCGTAGCCGATGCGCTCGGAGTGGGACGGGAGTAGCAGGCGTGCCGAGCCTGCTACTCCGTTCCCTGACCTACTGTCGTTTTCCCGGCTGAGGCTGCGGTGTGAACCTGGTATCTCTGCCGACCAGCAAAGCGACAGGGTTCTCACGTTCGGCGATCCATTCCCAGACCCGGCGGCCACTTGCATCCAGAGAACATCGCGCTTCGGTGTACTCGGCCAGACGGTTCAGCACCGTGGTCACCGAGGCGATAGGATCTTTGTGGCGCTCGAGCACTTCCGGAAATTTCTGCTGCAGCGCCTGACAGACCAGCCGGGCGCCGAGTGGCCTCGATGATTCCATCAGGACCACGCGACAAGCCCGTGTGAAACCGGGCTGCCGGCTGGCCGATTTACGATCGAGATAGGTGAGCAGCTGGTCGCTGAGCACGGAGTCGCCGAAAATGTTTGCCAACCCGGCCAGAGTCTGCTTGATAGTACCGATTCGCTTCATGAGTTCCGCCTTCCTTTGCAGCAACTCTTGAAGTTCCCGTTCCGCAGAGCGGATGACTTCCTGAACATGTAAGTCAGCCGCTGGTGATTGCCCATTGCTTCCATTCGTGCTGGTGTTCATGGAGCCCTCCTGTTCGATCGCACTGGTTAGTCGCCTATTGCGGTTTGGTCACCTCGGCGGTTTGGACGTGCTTGGAATGCTTCCTCTTCGCGACCTTGGTCAAAGGCCTTGCCACCTGCAATTGCTGGCCGATGGAATCGTTCTCTTGCCAAACCTGGGTGAGCACATGCCGGCCGCCATCGCTGTAAAACTGCAGTCTGGGAGAGGCTGGCGTGTTCGACGACTCGACCGAGTTCGTCACCACCGTGGTCAGCGTGTGGCCTTCGGCGTCACGCAACTGCAGAAGCACAGGCGTGGTGCGCACCAGCGAGTAATTTCCCGCTGGAAAAACCCGGCCATCCGCGCTGAATTCGAATGGAATGTTTGCCTTGACGACACGTTCGGTGCGTTGCGCGTGGGCCGAGGATCCCAGTGCCAAGACACCCAACAGAAGTGAAGCGAGGGCGCGTTCAACGAAATACTTCATAACAACCTCCCCTTGTTTGTGTACTGCGTTTGTGCAACTGCGGCTTTCATGGACTTGGCGACTGTCAGAAACGGAGTCTGTAACGAAAACGCCCGGCTTGCTATCCGCTTCTTGCCGTCAAACCCTTTTCCGGCACGCTGGGGAGTTGGACGTGACGGAGGATGTATGAGATTTATTGTTTGTTTTCATCCAATCGATGAACTACACTCATGACGCTATGAGTCCGAAACTGGAAGTCCGCCACTTGAAGCTGCTGGTCACTGTGGCCGAAGAAGGCAGCGTCACTGAGGCCGGCAAACGCCTGCACCTTACGCAATCCGCGCTGAGTCATCAGTTGCGGGATGCCGAAGAAAAGCTGGGGACGGCCCTGTTTCTGCGACTGGGAAGAAAGATGGTGTTAACGCCAGCGGGCGAACGATTGATTGCATGTGCGCGGCGGGTGCTCGACGAACTGAGCGATACCGAGGTGCAAATCGAGGGGCTGAATGGCGGCGCTCGGGGTGAGATCCGATTGAGCACGGAGTGCTACACCTGCTATCACTGGCTGCCGCCTTTGTTACAGAAATTTCATGGCAAGTTCTCGAAAGTGGAGGTAAACATCGTCGCCAGCGCCACCTCGGATCCGGCGACCGCTTTGCTTGCCGGCAAACTGGACGTGGCCATCATCAGCTGTCCGCCGCGTAACAAGAGCCTGCGAGTCACACCCATGTTTGAAGATGAACTGGTCCTGGTGATGTCGCCCAAGCACCGGCTTGCGTCGGTGAGCCAGGTCCGGCCCAAGGACCTGGAAACCGAAACGGTCCTGATCTATCCTCCGCGGGAAGAGAGCACGCTCATCAACAAGCTGCTGAAGCCGGCAGGAGTGGAGGCGCAGCGCGTCATTGAAGTTCCCCTTACCGAAGCTATTGTTGAGTTGGCCGCCGCCGGGACTGGTATCGGCTTCCTTGCTCGCTGGGCAGTGGCACCGGCTGTGGAAGCAGGGAAGGTAGCGATCCGGCCGATGGGCGGTCGCGGGTTTCGCCGTCAATGGCACGCGGTGACGATGCGTAATCAGCCTACGCCTCCTTTCCTTGCCGAGTTCCTGAATTTGTTATCGAACTTCTGTCCCAAGAACGCGCGGCGCATGTCGGCTTAGTCTTCCAGCATCAAATTGTTTTCTTTGTCATCCTGAGCGAGTTTGACCGTCCGCTTTGCGGACGGTCAGGCGAGTCGAAGGACCCCTACGGACGGCAATACATTCTTTCTTGGTGCGGAAATCTCGGCAGGCCCGATAAGTCCGCAACGAACCCCTAAACCCGCCCGCTGACGATATGGCTCATAGGGGTCCTTCGGCTCCGCAGCTGCTTCGCGTTGCGAAGCAGCTGCTACGCTCAGGATGACACGCTAAAGCGATAACATCATACGTATGGAGCGCCGATCCGTTGTCGAATACCTGGAAAACTATCTGCGACGAGGGCGCGAGTGTGCCTACATTCAGCGTCGCGGATACCGCTCCGTGCGCTGGAGCTACCGGCAGGTGGCCGAGGCTGCGTTCCAGTTTGCCCGTGAACTGGAACATCGGGGAATCGGCAAAGGCGAGCGAGTCCTGTTATGGGGGCCAAACTCGTCCGAGTGGGTGGCCGCATTTTTTGGTTGCGCTCTTCGCGGAGTGATTGTGGTTCCCATCGATGATGCCGGGGCTGCGGACTTTACCCAGCGGGTGTATCGCCAAGTGGACGGCAAACTTCTGCTTTGTTCGCGTGAACACGCACAAGCTTCAATCCCTGGGTTGATTTTGGAAGACTTGTCAGAAATATTGTCGGGTCATTCCTCCGCGCCTTACGAGGCAGCGGGCGTCGGATCGACAGATACGCTGGAAGTGGTGTTTACCTCCGGGACTACGGCTGAACCAAAAGGCGTGGTCATCACTCACAGCAATGTTCTCGGCAATATCGCGCCGCTGGAAACTGAAATTCAACAGTACCTGAAGTACGAACGCCTGGTCCATCCCGTTCGCTTCCTTAATCTGTTGCCCTTGAGCCACGTCTTTGGCCAATTTCTGGGCATGTTTCTTCCTCAGTTGATGGGTGGAACCGTGATTTTTCAGGATTTGCTGAACCCCGCCGAAGTCATTCGCACTATAAGGCGCGAGCGAGTTTCGGTACTGGTTGCGGTGCCGCGCATGTTGCAATCGCTGAAGGAAAAAATTGAGCGCGATTTGGAAGATGAAGGTCGGCTCGAAGATTTCCGGCGGCGGTTTCAGGCGGCCGAAGGAAAACATTTCCTGCACCGCTGGTGGATCTTCCGGCGCGAGCATCGCCAGTTCGGGTGGAAGTTTTGGGCGTTTATCTGTGGAGGAGCGGCGCTCCACCGGGTCACCGAAGAGTTCTGGGGGCGGCTCGGATACGCCGTAGTGCAGGGGTATGGGCTCACAGAGACGACGTCCATCATCAGCGTGAATCATCCCTTCCGTCTGGGCAAAGGATCGATTGGAAAGGTGCTGGCCGGGCGTGAAGTCAAGCTGGCTCCTGACGGCGAAATCCTGGTCCGCGGCAGCGGGGTAGCCGCGGGATATTGGTCCGGGAAAGAGCTTCAGGCCATGGCCGGCGAACAAGGCTGGTACAGAACCGGAGACATCGGCGAACTCGACGCTGCAGGCAATCTGTATTTCAAAGGGCGGAAGAAAGATGTGATCGTCACTGCCGCCGGCATGAAGGTTTATCCCGAAGATCTTGAAGCCGCGTTGCGCCGGCAGCCGGAAGTGAAAGATTGCGTTGTGATCGGCCTACCGCAAGATGGTAATGCCGAACCCTGCGCGATCGTGATCCTGCGAGCCGGCGTTGCCGATCCG
>JBGQIG010000230.1:0-5426 GCA_041498365.1 Terriglobia bacterium
CCCGCCACCCCCAAAGAAGTCCTGGACTATCTGATTTCCCCGCGAAACCTTCGGCCGGCGCTGTTACCGGCCCTGATGGCGAACCCGTCAGTTTCGGAAAACGCATTGCTCGAACTGGCGCCAGACGTCGGCCGCGACCTGGTTGAGATCATGTTGAAGAGCGAACGGTTCAATCAGTCTCCCAGCCTTCTCAACGCGCTTCTCTCCAATCCGAACCTGACCGGAATTCAGTCGGAAAAGATCAGAAGCAAAATTGAGCACGCAGCTCCTACCCCCACTACGCCTGAGGTGGAACCTGCCCCAACCGTGGAGCACGCCCCTGAAAAGACGGCAGGACTGGATGAAGTCTTCCAGTTGGCTCCAGCAGGTGAGGCTCAGGAAACCGAAGATGTGCTCGATGAAGGAGTGCTTGCCTATCTGGCCGAACACGCCAGCGAGATTGCCGCCGGGGGTGAGCATCCCTATCAGCCGATTGGCGGCTTCTACGACGAACTGGTGCCCCACGCTGAAGAACCACTGACTGAAACGGCGACTCGGAGTTCCACGCCCACAGCCGCAGGTGCAGCCGCTGCTACCAAGAAAGCGCCGGTCAAGAAGACGCATCTGACCCCCGGCGAGGAACGGGGCAGCGCTTTGCAGAAGATTGCCAAGCTGGACATCAAAGGCCGCATTCAGTTGGCCATGAAAGGAACAAAAGAAGAACGATCGCTGCTCATCCGCGATGGTACCAAGATCGTCGCCCTGGCCGTCTTGGAATCGCCCAAAATCAGCGATGGTGAAGTGGAGAGATTTGCCACGCAGAAAAATGTGCTCGAAGCCGTGCTTCGTGGCATCCCCATGAAGCGGCGATTCGCCAAAAACTACGCCGTCCTGCGCAATCTTATCTTCAACCCGCGCACCCCGCTGGACGTCTCACTCGCGCTCATGAAAAACATGCTGGTCGGCGACCTCCGCAACCTGTCCAATAACAAGGAAATCTCGGACACGGTTCGCAAGCTGGCCACCAAGATGTTCAAACAGAAGATGGACAGCAACGCCAAGCACTGACCCCGCGAGGCGTTTGCCGGGACAAACGCACTGGCCCGGCAGACTGGCTTCCCGGCACCCTACGAACTACAATCGCTGCATGGTTTCCTTGCCGGAGTCGGATCCCATTACTGACTTGCTCAAGCGGTCCCGAACCATCGCGGTGGTTGGACTCTCCAACAGCCCTCTGCGCCCCAGCCATGGGGTGTCTGCCTACATGCAGACGCAAGGCTATCGCATCATTCCAGTCAATCCGAAGATTCATGGTTCTCTGGGAGAGAAGTCGTACTCGACATTGCTCGACGTTCCAGAAAAAATCGACATCGTCAACATCTTCCGCCGGCCCGAGTATGTGGAAGAGGTGGTCGACCAGGCGATCCAGTTGCAGGTCCCTGCCATCTGGATGCAGGAAGGCGTCGTCCACGAAAAAGCGGCCAGCAAGGCCCGCCAGGCAGGCATCCTCGTGCTTATGGACCGGTGCATCCTGAAAGAACACCGGGCACGTTTCGGATGATCCTGCCATCCCGACAAGAAACCGTTTACGCCCTTACGAAGATGACGGTCGCATCGTCGCGCAGGCCCTCGCCGTTGGCGAAAGTCCGAACATCGGCCAGAATGCTGTCCGCGGAGGAGCCTGGCTGCAGCACATGGTCCCGCATCCGCTCCGCGCCGTATTCTTCGTCCGAGAGGCCGGTTGCTTCCGTGATGCCGTCGCTGTAGAAGACCAGCCGCGAACCTTTGGACAACTGCACCTGGCTCTCGGAGAATTCTCCCGTTCCGAGCCCCAGCGGCATTCCGCGTTCGCTGTCCAGAAAGCGTGCACCTTGCTCATCGACCAGCAACGGCCGCAAGTGGCCGGCACTGGAAAAGGTCAGAGTTCGAGTGGATGGGTTGAGTACCGCAAATAACATCGTCACAAACCTGCCGGAAGGAAAATCTTCCACCAGCAAGCGATTCAGGCGAGTCAGCACCTCTCCCGGGCCACTGCAGGTCTGCGCCAGAGAGCGCAGCATCCCGCGGGTTGCCGACATCAGCAGTGCCGCCGCCGTGCCCTTGCCTGAAACGTCTGCCAGGACCAGTCCCCAGCATCCGTCGTCGAAGGAAATGAAGTCGTACCAGTCTCCGCCCACGGCGCCCGCAGGGATCGACAGTCCGGAGATCGCGAAGCCGGGAATGAAGGGCGAGCTCTTGGGCAGTAGAGCCTGCTGGATCACGCGTGCCTCACGCTCCTCGTGGGTCATCCGCTGCCGCTCGTGCCGTTCATGCTGGAAGCGCTTGGCATTGTGTACGGCCACCGCAAGGTGGTCGCATAGCCCCTGCAGCATGCGCAACTGCTCGCGCGGGAAGGCATCCAGTTCATGATGAGAAGCCGAAAACACGCCCACCAGCTTCCCGTCCACAAGCAGAGGAATGGCTACCTCGGAAAGAGTCGATTCCTGACAGGCGACGTAGTACGGGTCCTGGCGCACATCGGGCGCGTAACGCATCTGCAGGGTCGAGGCCACATAGCCCACCATGCCTTCCTTGCCCACCTTCAGCCGGGATCCCTTCCCATGAAGAGCGCAGCCATGAACTCCGGCTGACTCCAGTTCGCCATGCTCTTCGTCGTGCAGATAGAGGTTGGTCTCGACACAGCCGAACGCGCAGGAAACGTCGTTCACAACATGGTCGATCAGTTCATCCAGATCGAGGATGGATGTGATTTTCCGCGCCCATTTTTGCAGCTTGATCATATTTTCCAGCTGCTCGAGTTGTACCGGACGGACGGTGACGGGATTCGGGATGAGAGGTCGAGGTACTGTCGCCATGACTACAGTCTCCTGCGGGAACGCCCCAAGTGGAAGAGCTACTGGATATAAGATGCTCAGCTCTAAGTGCTGGATTCTGTTTTAGGTACCCGGGAAACGCTCTTGCCAGCCTGGGATCGCCGCCGTTTGATCTCTTCCAGGCGCTCCCGAACTCGCTTTTCCACACCCTCATTGGTCGGATGGTAATAAACGCGGTCGCGCAGGTTTTCTGGCAGACATTGCATGTCAGCGACCTTGTCTTCGAGGTCATGGGCGTACTGGTAGCCCTGGCCGTATCCCATGCCCTTCATCAATCCCGTGGGCGCGTTGCGCAGGTGGAGGGGAACCGGCTCGGCAGCAGTGCGTTCCACGTCACCCTGAATTTCACTATAGGCGGTGTACAGGGCGTTGGATTTCGGGGCAACCGACAAATACACCACAGCTTGCGCTAATGCCAGGTTTCCTTCCGGCATGCCAAGAAAATCCACCGCGTCACGAGCTGCCATGCATTGCGCCAGCGCATTGGGATCGGCCATGCCAATGTCTTCCACCGCCATTCGCACCACTCGGCGCGCGATGTAAAGCGGGTCCTCGCCGGCTTCGAGCATCCGCCCCAGCCAGTAGAGCGCGGCGTCGGGATCGCTGTTGCGTACTGATTTGTGCAGGGCGGAGATGAGGTTGTAGTGCTCCTCGCCTGCCTTGTCGTAGAGCAGCACGCGCTTCTGCAGCGCGTCCTGGACAATCGCGTCGGAAATTTCGGCGCCCACTTCCTTCCCGTCACGACCGCGGGCCAGCGAGGCGGCCACTTCCAGCACGTTATATGCGCTGCGTGCGTCACCACTGGAGTAGGCCGCGATCTTTTTGAGGACGTCTTCGGAAGCCTGCAACTTCATGGTTCCCAGGCCGCGGACTTCGTCGGCCAGGGCGCGCTTCAATAGCTCAACAATCTGGATTTCAGTCAGCGGCTTGAGCACGTATACCCGGCTCCGGGAAAGCAACGCGGAAATGATTTCGAACGAGGGATTCTCCGTGGTGGCGCCAATCAAGCGGATATTGCCCTTCTCCACATGCGGGAGGAAGGCATCCTGCTGGGCTTTGTTGAAGCGATGGATTTCGTCAATGAAAACAATGGTCCGCGTGCCGTATTGCCTGGCCCGCTCGGCGTCGGCCATGACCTGCTTGATCTCCTTGATCCCGGTCAGTACGGCCGAGAACTCGACGAATTCGGCCTTGGTCATGCGGGCGATGATCTGCGCCAGCGTTGTTTTGCCGGTTCCCGGCGGCCCCCAGAAAATAAGAGAGCCCAGATCGTCGCGCTCTATCTGGGTGCGCAGCGGCTTGCCGGGCCCGACCAGGTGCTCCTGCCCGATGAATTCATCGAGCGTGCGCGGACGCATGCGGTCGGCGAGGGGGCGGGTACGATCGCCTGCGGTGTCGGGATTCGGGATGGAGGGGAAGAGACCCATAAATCATTTTCACCACAGAGGCACAGAGAAAAGCACAAACTCTAAAGAACCATTCTGACGATGCCTCGGGCCAGAACTGGAACATTGAAGTTGATTAGAAGGGCGACTTGTTTACCGGTGAGACGAAGGTAAGTGAGGACCTGTGCCTCGTGTATTGGCAAAAGCCTCTCAACGGCTTTCAACTCCAGGATGACCGTATCCTGTACAACCAGATCGATCTTGTAGCCGCAGTCCAGGTTCAAGCCTTTGTACTGAACGGGAAGCGCAACTTGGCGTCTGAAATCCAATCCGCGCAAACGAAGCTCATGGCATAGGCACTCTTCGCATGCAGATTCCAGGAGCCCGGGTCCAAGATGGCGATGTACTTCGATGGCCGCCCCGATGATAGGGCTGGTTCTCGGATCTTTACCTTCTTCGCTTTCTCTGTGTCTCTGTGCCTCTGTGGTGATAATTCTCACTGCTTTTGCCTCGCAATCTCGTACAACACAATACTCGCCGCTACTCCAGCGTTCAGCGATTCAACCTGGGGTGCGTGCGGGATAGCTACGACTTCATCCATGGCTTTGATGAGGTCGCGGGACAAGCCTGCGCCTTCGCTGCCAAT
Organism: Terriglobia bacterium; assembly: GCA_041498365.1. Taxonomy (GTDB): domain Bacteria; phylum Acidobacteriota; class Terriglobia; order Terriglobales; family Acidobacteriaceae; genus JAIQFF01. The sequence continues at coordinate 4,884 of JBGQIG010000230.1, forward strand.
AAATATGGCGAGCGGCCCCGAAAGTTTGGCCTGATCCAGCGGCGTGCCCTTGTGCGATGCCGTCGCCACCAGCCGCAGGCCGCGCTCCTTCATACGGCCAAGAGCGTCAGACAGCTTTGTCCGAACCACCGGGAGCCGGAACACCGAACCGGCCGAGGCGCGCACAACCTTGGGATTGAATGGGCTGACCGTGCCTTCTCCCAGCACAACGCCGACGGCCCCAAAAGCCTCCGCCGAGCGCAGGATTGTCCCCAAATTTCCTGGGTCCTGCACTCCGGCAATGGCCAGCAACGGGCCCGCCTGAGATTTGGCCAGCACATCCTCCAGCGAGAATTCCTTCCACCGGGCCAGCGCTGCCACTCCCTGCGGGGTCTCGCTGGGGACTACGCTGGCGAAGAGCTTGTCGGGCAGCAGCAAGGTCTCGACCTGGGCGCCGAGCTGCGACAGCAGCCGCCCCGCTCTGGCCGACGCCGACTCGCTGAAAAAAACCGCGCGAAAGCGCAGGCCGCTGCGAATGGCCTCTTCCAGAATTCGCAGGCCTTC
>JBGQIG010000231.1:0-5378 GCA_041498365.1 Terriglobia bacterium
CGCACCGGGGCTTTTTTGTGCACTGAAAGTGGGCTGGGAGGGCACGGCTTGCAGCCGTGCCGAATCGGGTCAAGGCGCAGTAACGGCACGACTGAAAGTCGTGCCCTCCCGATTCTAGAACCCGCGTGGCTCGTGGTCGGCCAACGACCAACGACTGATTCATGTTCATCGACGAGGCCAAAATCCGGGTCAAGGCTGGCGACGGCGGCAATGGCTGCATGGCCTTCCGGCGGGAGAAGTTCGTCCCGCGCGGCGGTCCCTCTGGCGGAGACGGCGGCAAGGGTGGCGACGTCATCATGGAATCCAGCGAGCGCCACAATACGCTGGTGCACTTCCGCTTCAATCCCGAATACAAGGCGCAACGCGGACGTCACGGTGAAGGCTCCAACCGGACCGGCCGTGAGGGCGTTGACGTCATCCTGAAAGTCCCCGTAGGGACCATCGTCTATGACGACGAGACGGGAGAGAAAGTGCACGACTTCTCTCGCCCTGACGATCGCATCGTCATCGCCTGCGGCGGACGCGGAGGGCGGGGAAATGCGCGGTTTGCCACGTCAACTCACCAGGCCCCGAGGGAGCACGAACCGGGACGGCCAGGGGAGGAGCGGGTTTTCCGCCTGGAACTGAAACTGCTTGCCGATGTTGGCCTGGTGGGCTATCCCAACGTGGGCAAATCCACATTGATCTCGCGCATCTCCGCGGCCCGGCCCAAAATCGCGGATTATCCCTTTACCACGCTGCAGCCCAACCTGGGTGTGGCGGTCGCGGGGCAACCGCCCGATGAGAAGAGTTTTGTGGTGGCGGACATCCCCGGTCTGATCGAAGGCGCCCACGCAGGAGCCGGACTGGGCACTCAATTCCTGCGGCACATCGAGCGCACACGTTTGCTGGTGCACCTCGTGGATGTCTCCGATGCCAGCGGACGGCCTGACCCGGTGAAAGATGTCGAAGTCATCACCGAAGAACTGGCCAGCTTCGGAGCTAATCTGGACCAAAAACCGGTGATCATGGCGGCCTCCAAGATCGACATTGTTAATAAGGAAAAACTTGCCAAGCTCAAGCGCTATTGCAAGAAGAATGAGCTGGAGTTGTTTCCGATCTCCGCAGTGACCGGGAAAGGGATTGACGAACTGAAATACGCAATCGCTGAGAAGGTAGAGGTAATTCGCGAGAAGCAAGTGGTCGGGGAACAGTGATCAGTGGTCAGTGGCTAGGTGGTCAGTCCGTGTCTGCTGGGTTTTACTGAGAACCGACAACTGGTCACTGGCAACTGGTTTTAGAAAACAAGTCTTCCACAGCTGTGTGCACCTTGTCCGAAAGTTCTTCCATGTTCCTCAGCGTGTACCCGGACGTCGAGATGGGCTGGCCTAAGCGCATTTCGAGCGGGCGGCATTTGATGTGGTAGGTATTCATGGGCAGTAGTTCGTAGGTTCCTACGAGGGCCACCGGCACGATATCCACCTGTGCCTTAATCGCCAGAAAGAACGCGCCTGAGAGGAACGGTTTGACTTGGCCGTCGGGGGTGCGCCCCCCTTCAGGGAAGATCACCAGCGGCATGCCGCCCTTCAGGCTCTTCAGCGCCGAACGAATACTGCCGATCGATGCCGCGGGATTCTGCTGGTCGATACAGATTTGTCCGGAGCGCTTCAAATGCCAGCCGACAATCGGATAAGAGAGCAGTTCTTTCTTGAAGACGATGCGGAACTGGAAGGGCAAATAGACATATAACACCGGAATGTCCAGCGCAGACGCATGGGTCACGGCGTAGACATATGGCTTTGACGTATCGACTTTCTCCAGCCCCGCCACTTTCGTAGGCGAGGAAATGGTCTTCATGATCAGTTTCGACCAGAAGCGCGCAAAACCATGAAGAGTGCGGCCCTTCTCTCCAAACAGGGAAACCGGGACGGAAATGATCCCGAGGACGACGGTATATGTCCAGATGAGGGGATCGAAAATGAAATACGAACGCAGGCGGCTGAGCAGTCCGTAAGTGGAAACCTCTGCCTTTGCGGGTTGGGCCTGGCGCAAATCGGTCGTGGTCTCCGCCCGCTCAGCCCCGTTCTCCATCTCGATAGGTGTTTTCGCAAACGGCACTGCTGGTTTAGATGCGCGCCCCGAGCAACCGCATCGCCTCTCCTACAATGTATATCGAGCCCGTAATAACCACCACCGTATCTGGCTGCACCGTGGTTTGCGCCCGGGCGATGGCGGCAGCCACATCTGCAGCTTCTTCGACCTCGGTTGACGTTCTGGATGCTGCTTCGCGAATCTCTTCGGGCATGGCCGCCCGCGGATTGTCGGCACGAGTTGCGATTACCCGCTCCGCCATCGGAAAGAGAATTTCCGCCATCTCGCCGATCGCCTTGTCCCGCATCGCCCCGAAGATGAAGGTGAGTGAGCGATCCGGGTAAGCCGCCGAGAGAGTTGAACGCAAAGCCCACGCCCCAGCGGGGTTATGCGCCACGTCAAATACATATTCGGGCGCACCGCTGGTGGCAGGCTCGACCTGGAACCGCCCCGGCCAGTGCGTTTCCCGAATGCCACGCTCGATCGAGGCCGCTGTAACCGGGAAACCTTGCCGGCCAAGATCTTCCGCCGCTGCAATCGCCAAGGCGACATTTCTCAGTTGATGACGTCCGATCAGCGGGGTCTCGACCAGAATTTCCTTGCCCATCACCTGCAGCGGATAGCGAGAAACAGTTCCCTTCCGGACACTGGCTGCCACGTACGGACTGCTGGCAGGACTCACCGGTGGCACATAAGGTACGGCATTCACTGCCCGCGCTCCCAACTCCAGAATCGTGTTCCCGATCACATCGTTGGCCTGGGGCTGCTGTGGAAGTGCGACCACCACGCCGCCCGCCCGGATGATCCCGGCTTTTTCCCCGGCGATTTCGGCCACGGTTTTGCCCAGAAACTTCTGATGGTCGAGCGATATATCTGTAATGACGCTGACTCGCGGCTCGATAACGTTGGTGGCATCCAGTCGCCCACCCATGCCTACTTCGAGTACCGCCATGTCCACCTTCCGGCGCGCAAAATGTTCGAATGCCATGGCAGTCAACATCTCGAAGAAGCTGGGGTGCCAGGGCAAATCGCTCTCGCTGACTAGTCGCTCAGCGGTGCGGTCTACCAGATCGTGCAGGAGGACAAAATCGTCATCGCTAATTTGCTCGCCACTGATTTGGATGCGCTCGTTGATTCGCGCCAGGTGAGGCGAGGTATAAAGCCCGGTGCGTAGGCCCGAAGCCCGCAGGATCGACTCCAGCGTCGCCGCCGTCGAGCCCTTGCCGTTCGTGCCCGCAATCAGCACCCCGGGAAAACGCCGTTCCGGGTTGTCCAGCGCGCTCAGCAGGACTCGCATGTGTGCCAGATCGAACTTGTGCGACGGCGTCAGTGCCAGTTCGTGACCCAGGGCGTACATGCGAGCAATCGCGGTTTCGTAGGAGGACATCAGTCGTCAGTCTTCGGCCGTCGGTCGCCAGCCAAATCCTAGGGTAACAGCTTCTACTTTGAGCTTTCGAGGTTGTGCCGCTGAAACGCGCAACCGAAGGACTGAACCGAGGAAAGATGCAGCTCGACGGACGAACCGACAACTGAGAACTGACAACTGACCACTGGGTTTAGGCTGAAGTCTGGCGACCGACGACTGACGGCTGATTTACTGACTGATCCATAAATTCCAGCGCCCGCGCGATGTATGACTTCAGCTGTTTGCGCGGTACCACGGCGTCCAGCATGCCGTGCTCGAGCAGAAATTCGCTGCGTTGGAAGCCCTGAGGAAGCTTCTGACGAATGGTCTGCTCAATCACCCGGGGACCGGCGAATCCGATCAGGGCCCCGGGTTCGGCGATATTCAGGTCGCCGAGCATGGCGAAAGAAGCGGTTACGCCCCCTGTGGTTGGGTCGGTCAGCACCGAGATAAACGGGACTTTGGCTTCGTCCAGCCGAGCCAGCGCGGCTGAGATTTTGGCCAACTGCATCAGGCTGATCACCCCTTCCATCATGCGCGCCCCGCCCGAAGCAGAAACAATGACAATGGGAACCCTGGTTTCTGTGGCTTGCTCAATGGCCCGTGTGATGGCTTCGCCCACCACTGCTCCCATGCTTCCACCAATGAACGCATATTCCATCGAACTCACGATTACGGTGCGACCACTCAACTTGCCACGGGCATTGATCACCGCGTCCTTCAGGCCGGTATCGGCCTGGGCTTGCTTCAGGCGCGAGGAGTACGCCTTGAGATCCACGAATTTCAGGGGATCGGTCGACGCCAGGTTGGAGTCGGAAACTTCATACTCGTTGTCATCCAGAAGCTGGGCCAGGCGGGTACGCGCGTCAATGCGAAAATGCCGGTCACACTTGGGACACACGTTGAGGTTCTCTTCCAGGTCCTTTTTCCAGATGATCTGCCGGCAGGTGTCACACTTCACCCACAGCCCCTCGGTGCGCACCTTGCGCTCGCCCGAGGTATCCAACTCACCGGCTTGTCGTTTGAACCACGCCATAAGTCAGTCGTTGGTCATTGGTCGTTAGTCGTTAGTCAAAAGCCTTTCGTAGCGGGATTGGTGCTGGCAGAGAATGGCCAACGACCAAGGGCCAACGACCAACGACGATTTCAGTACTCGATCCCCCTCTGCGCCATCACGCCCTTTTCATAGGCATGCTTGATCTGACGCATTTCGGTGACGGTGTCGGCAAGTTCGACAATTGTCGGATGGGCGTTCCGCCCGGTCAAGATAATGTGCACCATTTCGGGTTTGCTTTTCAGAGTCTCCACCACCTTCGCCGGGTCGAGCATCCCGTAACTGATGGCGTAGTTGATTTCATCCAGGATCACGAGGTCCCAGGTACCGGACCGGATTGCCTGTTCCGCCTCCGCCCAGGCGGCCTCCACCATGCGGACGTCTTCTGGATCGGGCTTCTCGGTCCCTACTTTCACGAAGCCGCGACCCATTTGCTTTATGACGAACTTGTCGCCGAAAGCCTGAACCGCATCCAGTTCGCCGTAGTGCCAGGACCCCTTGAGAAACTGCAGCATCAGGACGCGCATGCCCTGACCCACCGCCCGCAACGCCGTTCCCATGGCAGCGGTGGTCTTGCCCTTGCCCGGACCGGTGTTAACGATTATGAGACCACGGCGGATGTCCTGCATAGCCGACGGATCTTTAGATTGTACCTGTTCCGGCGGAAGTAGGCGCGAGCGTCCCTTCGACTTCGCTCAGGGCAGGCCCGCTCGTGCGTCGTCTATCCCACTGATGCTAAATGAGAAATGATGCTAAATGAGAAACGGCCCGCACCGGCGCGGACACCCGTGCCTGCATTTGATCTTCTTGATTACTGCAGAAACAACCGACGAGGAATTGCGGCCTACG
>JBGQIG010000232.1:0-5372 GCA_041498365.1 Terriglobia bacterium
AACTCCGCGATATACGCGACCGTTGCTCGAATTATCATCAATAGGCGCGAGTAAGCTGGACTAGCGGACATTGCGGGAAACCCGCATAAAGGCTTGCCTTTCCCGCTATTCCTGCCAACTCAGGCATACTCCTGTTCGGCAAGCGGAATATCCTGTCACGGCAGAGGTCGCGGGTTCGAGTCCCGTCGTCCCCGCCATTCCTTTCAAGAGCTTGTAGGGAATCGGCTGTTACAAGAAAGTACCTTGGTTCAGGGATAATCCGAATCCCCCCTTGGAAGTCTCGCCGCGTAAGTTATTGTCTCCTGCGCCCGTCACTTGACGGCAGACTTCAAACTGGCAACTTCTTTGAGCGTTAAATGGCGGAACTTCCCGGGAGGCACATCCAGTTGCAGCGGTCCGTAGCGCACCCGCTTTATTTTTTCCACATGATGGCCTATGACCTCAAACATCTGCCGGATCTGCCGGTTTTTTCCTTCGATCAGCGTGACCTCGTACCAGGGATTGTCGGCCTCGCGAATCGGCTTGATCCTGGCCGGCGCGGTCTTGGATCTTCTGCCGCCCTTTGATTGAATGAAAACACCGGAACGAAGTTTGGCGAGACCGTCCGCCGAGGGTGTGCCCGCAACTTTCACCAGGTAAGTCTTGGGGACGTGAGAAGACGCCTTCATGAGCGCAGCGGCGAGCTCTCCATCATTGCTGAGCAGGAGCAGGCCCTCACTGGCGTAATCCAGCCGCCCGACGGGATATACCCGCACGCGCACGCCACGCAGCAGGTCCATCACCGTCGGACGTCGTTCGGGGTCGGTTACCGCGGTGATGTATCCCTTGGGCTTGTTCATCAGCAGATAGACGTTCTTCTGCGCGCCATGCAGCAACTTGCCATTTACCCGGATGTGGTCACGCTCGGGGTCGGCTTTGGTGCCGAGTTCTGTAACCACTTGTCCGTTTACGGAGACCAGCCCGCCGGCGATAAGCTTTTCCGCCTTACGGCGCGAAGCGATTCCGGCAGCGGCGATAATCTTCTGCAGACGTTGCGTGGGCATTGGAATTCTTCGACTACGTATCAGCAAAGGCGGCAACGGGGCAGGGAATCAGGCGAGCCGAGCCCAGATTCAAGCAGCCGGGTCGTTTTCGCCGGCACCGTGGGGTTCGGCAGCCGCCAGATCCCGGTCCGGTTCGGACTCGACCCTTTCAGGGGTGTCTTGTGGGTCGTTAGAACCGCCGTTACCGCCGGTGGAATCGGCTTCCTCCGTGTTGTCCGACACGGGCACCAGTTCGCTCTGGAACGATTCCGCCACCAGCTTCTCGAACTCCTCCATGCTGGGCAGTTCGCCCACATCCTTCAGCCCGAAGCGCAGCAGGAATTCCTTGGTGGACTTGTACAGAATGGGCCGGCCGATGACCGCCTTCCTGCCCGCAGTGGTGATCAGCTTGCGATCCAGCAGGGTGGCAATGACGCCGCTCGAATCGACTCCGCGAATCTCGCTGATCTCGGGCACGGTGACCGGCTGTTTGTAAGCGATCACAGCCAGTGTCTCCAGCGCGGGAAGGGAGAGCCGTATGGGTGGCTTCAGGCTCTTGGCGAAATCACGCACTACGTCATGATGCTCGGGTTTGGTTGACATCCGATATCCGCTGGCAATCTGGCGGACTTCTATACCATGGCTGGCAGCGGCGTAGTCCGCGATCAGTTCTTCCAGCGCGGCGCGGACACGCGATTTGACTTCCGCGTCGTCGATCGGAGTTCCCTCCGCACCTTCCGCCACGACGGAATCCTTCACCAGCCGCACAATGTGATCGAGCGAAATCGGCGTCTCCGCCGCGTAAATAATGGCTTCAAGTTTAGCTTTAAGACTCATAAGTTAAGTGCCCTGACATTCAGACCAACGACGAAAGACCAACGACTGACCTAACGCCAGTCATCCCGCACCACCGCCTGTTCGGCGAGGATGGCGTCAAAGCCGGTGTGCTTGCGCAGCACAATCTCTCCAAAGAGGCGATCCTGCCGCAACTGAATCGCCTGCAGCCGGACCATCTCCAGCAGCGCAAGAAACATACAGACCAGCGCCTGGCGCGAATTTACGTTCCGCAGGACTTGCTTCAAGTGGAGAGGGCGGTCCTCGAGCGCAAGCCGGCGCTGCAGGTAATCGATCATCTGTCCAACCGTGACTGTCTCCTCGTCCACCTGGAGCATGGGCCGCGAGCGGGCTCGCTCGAGAATCTGCTGGAAAGTTTTTACCAGATCGATCACGTCGGCTGCGATCTCGGGCTCAGTTCCCTCGGCATCCATGAATTCCTTGATGGCCGGATTGGACCGGACGGCGTCTTCAATCTGCTGCTTCTGCAGCAGCATTTGCGCCGCCGATTTGAACTTCTCATGTTCGATCAGCCGGTTGACCAGTTCCGCACGGGGATCGTCCTCAACGCCGGCCAGTGCGTCGGGATCGCGCGGCAGCAGCATCTTCGATTTGATTTGGATCAGCACGGCCGCCATGTAAATGAATTCGGCCGCGACATTCACATCCAGCTGGCGCAATTTTTCCACGTAGGCCAGGTATTGTGCCGTGATGCGCGCGATCGGGATATCGTAGATGTCAATATCCTGCTTACGGATCAGGTCGAGCAGCAGATCGAGCGGACCTTCGTAAACGTCGCTGACCATGACGGAGAAAGGGAAGTCGCTTTCTTCCTTAGGTCTCTGTGCAGCTGGCATCTGCACCACGGGCGCGAGCGTGGATCCGGCCTCCATCGGAGACGGGTTCTGAGACGCGATTTTCAGATTCTCAGCCATGGTTCCCTGATTTGCGACTGCTGGCGAGGCTTGTCGCATCGTAGTCGAGCGACATGCCCATTGCTTCCCGCACTTCGTCCATGGTAGCGCTGGCTACTTTGCCGGCGCGGGAGGAGCCCGACTCCAGAATATCCCAGGCCAGCCGGGGATTGTCCTCATATTTCTTTCGCCGTTCCTGCATGGGATTGAGAATACTCACCAGGGCATCGGCGGCCCACCCCTTGCACTCGATACATCCGATGCCGGCGGAGCGGCAACCTTCGTCCACTTTCGCGATGGTTGACCGGTCGCTGAAGATCTTGTGCAGGTCACCCACCGGACAAACATCGGGATTGCCCGGATCGCTGCGGCGTACCCGCGCCGGGTCAGTCACCATGGTCTTGAGCTTCTGCCGGACGACGGGCTCGGGATCGGTGAGCAGGATGGTGTTGCCGTAAGACTTCGACATCTTCCGCCCGTCTGTCCCTGGCAACTTGGCGGCTGGAGTCAGCAGCGGCTGGGGCTCGGGGAAAACGTATGCACCTTTGCGGGTATAGAACATGTTGAAACGGCGCGCGATCTCGCGAGTCAGCTCGACGTGCGGTACCTGATCCTCGCCCACCGGAACAAAATCGCCTTTGTAAATCAGGATATCCGCCGCCTGCAGCACCGGGTAGCCGAGAAATCCGTAGGTGCTCAGGTCCTTCTCCGTAATATTTTCGCGTTGCTCCTTATATGTGGGAACGCGCTCCAGCCATCCCAGGGGTGTAATCATGGAAAACAACAAGTGCAACTCGGCGTGCTGCGGAATGTGCGACTGGATGAACATAGTGCAGCGCTCGGGATCGAGGCCGGCGGCCAGCCAGTCGAGCAGGACTTCCAGCGAGTTTTCCTTGATCCGCGAGGTGTCAGCGTAATCGGTCGTGAGCGCGTGCCAGTCCGCCACAAAGAAGAAGCAGTCGTACTGGTCCTGCATGCGAACCCAGTTGTCCAGCGCGCCGACGAAGTTGCCCAGGTGCAGTTTGCCGGTGGAGCGCATACCGCTGAGCACTCGTTTTCGTTGGCTTGAGCGAGAAGTCATCCGATTCTCAGAAGTATGTAGATAAAAAGCCCGACCGCCGGGGTGATCAGTTTCACCAGAAGGCCGCCGCCCCAAAACACCAGAAGCAGCAGACCGAATGTGCCGACGGTGTCGTAGATGCGTAAGATTCCAACAGGCAGCAAATGCCGCAGCACATGACTACCATCCAGCGGTGGAACCGGTATGAGATTGAAAACACCGAGCACGACATTGATCAACATCAGCTCGAATATCAGTTTGCAAAACGGGACAAGGAATGAACTGGTATCCGCAAAGCTCGATCCCTCCAGGGTTCCAAAGACAATCTGCCTTCCCGTAGGTGAGGCAAGTTTCACAAAGACCAGAATGAGTACGGCGGCACTGGCCACCACAAAATTGCTGATCGGCCCCACTACCGAGGTGAGAATGTCGTCCAGTATGGGGTTCTTGAAATTTCGCGGATCCACAGGTGTCGGCTTGGCCCAACCAAGAACAGGGACGCGAAAGAACATTGCCACCGCGGGCAACAAGAGGGTTCCAATGGGATCGATATGCCGGATCGGGTTAAGCGAAATCCGCCCCAGCATACGGGCAGTGGGATCGCCGCGGAGATTGGCCATCCAGGCGTGTGCCGACTCGTGAACGCTGATCGCGAACAGAAACGCGATCAACTGAAACACAATATTCAAGATGTCAAAGTGCTGCAGGTTCATGCGAGGTTGGCTTCGATACTAACACGCGGAGCCGCGATTCCGGGCGTTTCACTGAGTGCACTGCGGCCGCGTCAATCCGCGACCTAACGCTTCTCTATGGATGTCCGCAGCCCTTCCGGCGCGATCGACTTTACCTTAATCGGCTTGGCGGGAATGCCACCGACCACCGTAAACGGATCCACATCTTTCGAGGCAACTCCCATCGAACCCACCATTCCGTGCTCACCCACCTTCACGCCGCTCAAGACTGTCGCGTGATACGTAATCCGCGCCTTGGGTCCCAGCTCCGTCTTGTGATTGCTGACAATCATGCCATCGTTGAGATCGTGGGCGTGCGAATAAATATTGGCGTAGTCGGAGATGGAAGATCCTTCATGAATGATGATCTCTCCGCGGTCATCGAGCAGCACGTACTTGTGGATGGTGCAATTGTCTTCCACCGTCAGGTTGTAGCCGAACGAGAATTCCACTCCATGAAAGATTTTCACGTTATTACCGCAATGCTTGAACACGTGGCGGGCCAGCATGGCCCGTACCTTGTGCCCCAGCCAGTGGTTCAGGCCCACGGGAGAGCGGTCGTACATCATCCAGAACCAGATCAATGGCTTGCGCTCGCCATACTTGGCGGCGTCGGCGTCACCGTAAGACTCGGGTTCCAGCGTGGCGTTGCGCGGATCCAATGAATGGACCAGGGTTTGAGTTACCAGCGGCGCGGCCGGATCGGGAGGCGCATAGGGGCGCCCCAGATAGAGCTGGTGCAGAGTCTCGCGGACCACGTTGCTGCGATGCTCGGGGTCGCGATTCATGAATTCGCGATCTAATTCATCAA
>JBGQIG010000233.1:0-5359 GCA_041498365.1 Terriglobia bacterium
GCTCCCTCGGACGACCTGCGCCGCTGGTTTCACTCCCGTCCCGAAGCCTGGTTGGCTTTCCGCAAACGTTACCTCAAGGAACTGGCTCTGCCGCAGGCGGCGGAGGCGCTCGACGAGCTCTACCGGCTGGCCGGCCGGAAAAAGAATCTCACCCTGCTGTTTGCCTCCAGGAATGAAAAGCATAATAACGCGGTCGTGCTGAAAGATCTGCTGGAAGGAATGCGCAAGCCACCGACGGGTACCGGCCCGGGCGCGGTGCGCGCCCTACGCGGGCGACAGGCGAAGCGCATGCCAAGGTAGTGCTGGTGTGATGTGTGGGGCGGACCTGTCCGCCCCACACCTACACGGTTCACTTTTGCTTGCCGTCGTCCAGGATGGCTCCGACGATGTTGTCGATGGTGTCGTTGATGCGCTTGTCGGGCAGGTTGAAATTGTTGGAGAGGATGGAAAAGGCCACCCGCTCTCCCCGATTCGTGGTGGCGTAGCCGGAGAGAGTCTTGACGCCGCCCAATGAACCAGTTTTCGCGTGTACTCGCCCTTGTACGTCCATACTCTTGAAGCGATTCGACAGGGAGCCATCGGTGCCGGCCAAAGGCAAGGTGTCGCGGAAACTTGCGCCCCAGGGTTGCGAGTCGGCATAGCTTAAAAGCTGCACCACGGTGTGCGGCGTTACCAGATTTTGCCGCGACAACCCGGAGCCATCGTAAAACACGTATTGATCGCTGGGAACGCCGGCCTGGTTCAGGAATCCCCGCAGCACCTCGAGCCCGCCTTCTACCGTGCCCGCAGTCCCTTTTTCCCGGCCAAGCAGACGCAGCAGAATTTCCGCATGCAAATTCTGGCTGACTTTGTTGATGACCCGTACATCCTCAATAAGCGGTTTGGATTGATAGCTGGCGAGCACCAGCGGCCGGTTCTGGAAAGCCTGCGAGGCTTCGTCGCCGCCGCGCGCCGCTGCGGAAGCGGTGACTGTGAGAGTAGAAAGGCTGGACAGCTCGGTGTGTCGCGTCCTCTGCCTGCCGTATACCGCGATGCCGCGCACTTCCAGCAGCCGGCGGAAGAGGCTAGCCGCAAATTCCGCCGGGTCTTCGATGGCGAGGGCCTCGTTGGCTCCCGCGTCATCGAGTGGCATGTTGCCCCAGAGCGTCAGCACGGTGGCGCCCGGTTCGCGATTGATGAAGATCTTGCGGCCCGTGCCCGCGGGCGTGGTGATGATGCGATTATCGATTCGATAATAGTCGGCAAAAGGGGTAATGCTGACGAACGCCCGGTCGCCTGCACGGTCTGCCGGAAGGATGTTTACGAAAATCACATTGTCGTTGATGGTGAGCGCGGAAACCGGGGCGCCGTCGGCCCAGACCAGGTCATCCTGGCTCCAGCCGTCGCCATAACGCTGGAAGGCAAAATAGGAGTCGTCCGCGACAATGTCGCCATCCACGTACCGCACGCCCTTTTGCGCCAGCGTGTCGGCCAGTTGCTCCAACACCTGAATGGGGTGAGCATTGCGTTCGGTGTGCAGTGCGTAGGGTAGCTCGCGTCCGGAAAGATTGGGATCCCCGCGTCCGACCAGCACCAGGTCGCCAGTGAGACGGCCGTGGGTGTCGAGGGTGCCATTGGTTTCGACCGTAGTGCGGAAGGTGTAGTCCGGGCCGATCAGCGCCATGGCCGCGGTGGTGGTGAATAGCTTGGTGTTGGAAGCAGGAGTGAACAGCTTGTCCGCCTCGCGGGCGTAGAGAACCTTGCCGGTGGAGAGCGAGGTCACTTCGATGCCCCAGAATCCGCGCGCCAGGTCAGAGGGCTCGAGAATTGCCGCAATACGTTTGTCGAGAGGCTTACGCGAGGCAGCGTGCAGTTGCGTTAACAGCAACAGGCACAAGGCTATCCGCGGAAAGAAGCGCGTACGGCGCATCGTAAGGTTGATTGTAGCATTGCTGACAGGCCGGTTCAGTAGGGCAAGGTGCCGGTCAAAGTCCCGGAGGAACTCTGATACCAGCCCGCAGATCCCCAGGTTCGGGCCCCTATCCCGCGTATAGTGGGTGTCCGAAGGATGAGCCACAGGGCAATGAATCCGTCGCCCAACGAAGACACGCGCTCCATCACCAACTCTCAGGCGGAAATTCAGAAGCGAGTGGCTCTGAGGCAAATATCCTGGGCTGGACCGCTGGTGGTGGTAACGGGACGCACCGTGCTGGCGGTCGTGGCCCAGGGGATTGTCGCCTTGATTTATGTGCTGCGACACGACCCATCGCCATGGCAACGGGCGGCTCCGTGGTGGACGATATACGGAACCCTGGTGGATATCGGGTGCCTGGCGCTCATGGAGCGGTTTACCCGCGCTGAAGGCATCAGACTTCGTGATCTGGTCGGGAGGATACGCCTGCGCTGGGGACGCGATATCTTCGCCGGCATTGGGTTGTTTCTTCTGATATTTCCATTCTTCATGGTCGGTGCTCTGCTCGGCAGCAAGCTGATATATGGCTCTTCACAGCCCAACCTGTATCCAGGCTTGTTAGCGGGGCGGGCATTACCCCTGTGGGCAGTGATCTACAGCCTGGGCGTGTGGTGGGTCATTTGGTCCCCGACGGAAGAAATGACTTATCAGGCGTACGCTCTACCTCGTATCCAGGCTCTGTCGGGGCGTCGCTGGATCGCGGTTCTGGTGGTGGCTTTCTGGTGGACGCTGCAACACAGTTTTTTTCCTCTGATCCTCGATTGGCACTATATGGCGTGGCGTTTTCTGGCGTTTCTGCCGGGAGTCACGGTATTTATTCTGGTTTACCTGCTGACCCGACGATTGCCTCCACTAATCGTGGCGCACTGGCCAATGGATATTCTGGCGGTGCTGATCACCGTAAAGTTCTGAAAGCTGAGGTTTAGGATCGTTCCCATGCGGCCGGTCTTCGAGTGGCAAATCGGTTCCCGCGCATTGCAGCTGGGAAAACGCACGCTGATCATGGGCGTGGTGAACGTCACTCCGGACTCGTTTTCGGACGGCGGCGTAAATTTCGATCGCGATAGCGCCGTGGAACATGCGCTCAAACTGGTGGAGGACGGCGCCGACATCATCGACATAGGCGGAGAGTCCACGCGACCAGGAGCGAAAGTGTCTGGCGCGGAAACCGGTGCGGTCACGGAGAAAGAGGAACTGGAGCGAGTGATCCCCGTCATTACAGGCGTGAAGAAGAAGAATTCCAAGGCCGTTGTCTCGGTGGACACCTATAAGGCGGGCGTGGCGCGCCGAGCGGTAGAGGCGGGAGCGGAAATCGTCAACGACGTGAGCGGATTTCTGTGGGACCCCGAGATGGCAAAGACCCTGGCTGAGCTGAAGTGCGGAGCGGTGCTGATGCACATGCGCGGCCGCCCCCAGGAATGGCGCACATTGCTTCCAGTGTCGGACATTGTGACCCTGGTGAAGCGCGAACTGCGGGAACGCACGGATGCTGCAGTGCTTGCGGGAATGAAACGGGAGCGCATCGTGATCGATCCCGGCTTTGGTTTCGGGAAGAACCATGAGGAGAACTATCCGCTGCTCAGGCGCTTCGAAGAATTTCACCAACTGCACTTCCCGCTGCTGGTCGGGATGTCACGAAAATCGTTTGTTGGCCGTGCGCTGGCCCGCAACGGAATCGACGCTCCGGTCGCCGATCGGCTCTACGGAACTCTGGCTGCGGAAACCGTGGCGATCATGAAGGGGGCCCACGCTATCCGCACCCATGATGTGCGTGCTTGCGCTGATGCGGTGCGGATTGCGGACCTGGCGGCGAGTTGAAGGTTCAACCGTGGCCTCCTAAACAGGCCGTCGGAGTTCATTCGGGTCGGCAGGCATCTGCAAATTTCCGGATAATTTCGGATTCCCCCTTCTTGTTCCAGGCCATTCCGATATCCCATTCCGCGTAGCTGCTGTGGACCGGCGCGAACTTGACCCCGCTGACGTGCATCGCTCGTGCAGCTCTGGGCACAAGCGATACGCCAATGCCGGCGCTTACCAGGTTGAGAATGGTGAACATGTCGTTGGGCTCATAGACGATTCGGGGAGTGAATCCCGAGCGGTCGCACAAGCTGATGCAATGGTCGTGATAGGTGGCGGAAACTCCGCGGTCGATCAGAATGAAAGGTTGGTCCTGGATGCCTTTCATGGTCAACGGACCTGTAAATTTCTGCGAGGTCGCGATGGTGAGGCGCTCAGTCAGGACTTTTCGGACCTGCACCAGAGGATGCTTGACCGGCAGGCGCACGAAGCCGACATCAAGGCGCCCGGCGACGAGGGCCTCGATCTGGCTGAGCGTGGACATGTCCGCGATCTCAATCTCAATTCCGGGACAGGTCTCGCGGAACTTGAGCAGTGCGCGTGGAACCAGACTGTGCACGGTGGACATGCCGACACCGAGGCGCAGCTTGCCCAGTTCACCGCTGGTGGCCCCGCGCACGGCCTCAAAGGCCAGGTCCAGGTCGCGGATGATTCTGCGGGCTTCTTTGTAGAACAAGGTGCCGGCCGGGGTCAGCGCAACTCCGCGCCGGTTGGGACGAGCAGAGGTCCGCCAATCTTGTCTTCCAGGCCCTTCACGCGCTTGCTCAGCGCGGGCTGGGAGACGTGGAGACGCGCCGCGGCCCGTCCGAAATGCAGCTGTTCGGCGAGGACAGCGAAAGAGGCAAGCTCCCGGGTTTCCAGTTTCATAAGAAAAAGTTATCACAGGGTTTTAAAGATTTCATTGGACGAATCGCTGCCAGAACCCATCTACTATGAGTGAGAGGTATCAAAATGTCGGTAACGGCCTATATAGGAACCGTGGCTGCCTTTTGCACTACGGTGGCCTTCGTTCCGCAGATCGTGAAGCTGCGAAAACAGGGCGGCGAGGATCTGTCCTATCAGATGTTGTTTCTGTATCTTACGGGCGTGCTGTTGTGGCTGGTCTACGGCATTCAGGTTCATGCGGTGGCGGTGATTTGGGCCAACGCCCTGGCTGGGCTGATGGTGCTGATATCGATTGTGCTGAAGGCCAACCCGCCGGGGACAAAACTGAACCCGGGATCGAGCAGGCTTCGCATCGCGGTGGATATGGATGAAGTCATTGCCGACAGCTTCAGCAAGCATCTGAGCTCGTACAACCAGCGGGTGGGCGGGAGCCTGACCAAGGAGATGGTCTCCAAGAAGGGATTGGGTGTCGTGATTCCGCACGATCGCCGGGAAGAATTTGCCGTCATTCCCGATGAGGACGGATTTTTCGCCGACCTTGAGGTGATCGAAGGCAGCCAGGAAGCGCTGCTGGAGTTGGCGCGGCATCACGATGTCTACATCGCCAGTGCGGCCATGGAAGTTCCCACTTCGTTCGATGCAAAATTCAAATGGTTGCAAAAGCAC
>JBGQIG010000234.1:0-5341 GCA_041498365.1 Terriglobia bacterium
AAGTGGTGTTGGGAATCGAAGTAAAGTTGATGTGGCCCAGCTCGCGATATGCGTTGCGCAGGTTTTCAAGGCCCTTGGCCACTTTTTCGCGGGAGAAAATGTCGCCGTCCTTCATAGGGAAGAGCGAGCGCAAGGCCTTGATGTTGCTGACCTCCTGGTTGCCTTTGAACGTGATTCCGCCCAGGCGATACTGTTCGCCTTCTTCGATCGGAATAGTGATGTCCACCGATTTGCCGGCTCCCTTCATCAGCAAGGGGATGTGAAACCCCGGATGTCCGGTGTCGTGGATTTCAGTCTTGGGATCCTGCACCAGCACTTTGAAGTAGCCGCGGTTCTGGAATTCCGCCCGCACCCGCTCCGTATCTTCTTCGAGCTTGGTCGCATCATAGGTCTTGGCAAAGATGTTTTCCAGGAAGATGGAGTGCGGGATCCCGATCGGCTTCAGATTCTTCATAGCCGCGCGAAGGGTTCGGGCCTTGAGGTGCTTGTTGCCCTCAAATGTGATCTTGCCGACGCTAACCTTGGGACCTTCCTTCACCACAAACGTAACGCTTACCTTGGCCGGCGGGATGGGCCGGACCTCGGTCCGCACGGTGGCAAACTGCCGTCCGTGCTCGGAGAGCAGTTCCTTGATCGTGACCTCAGCTTTTTTTACCTTGGTGGGATCGTATTGGCTCTCCGGAGAGAGGCCGACCTTGCGCTCCTTGAAGCGGTCAAGCACATCACTCTTGGAAACGGAGTTCAGACCGACGTATTCGATATCGCTGATGGTGGGCCGTTCCTTGACGTAGATGTGAATGCGCCACCCCTTGGGCGTCTGCTCGCGCTCGATGCGGATGTCTTCGAAATAGCCGGTATTCCACAGGGAATTGAAATCGCGCTCTAAGGCAGCCGCGTCATAAATGTCGCCAGGACGAGTGAAAATGCGCGCACGCACGGTCTCGGCAGGGATACGCCGGTTGTTATGGATCGCGATTTCTACGATTACGTCCTGCTGACCCAGGCCTGCCGCGCCCAACCATAAGAGGCAGAGCAGCAGGCCCAGAAATGCCCGCCACGCTTTACAAATCTTTATAATTGAAGAGGATGACGGTGAGGCGGAAGCTGGGGTAGGCCAGAGGCGGCCCGACCTGCTCTTCGTCACGACAGGGCTATCCTGATGAAAACGAAGAATCGCAACTACCTCGGATGCTGGGAGTATGGAAAGTGGCAATTATACGGTAGAGCCGTGGAGACCGTCCAAACCGCCGTCCCTTTCAGGAAGACCGTTTAGCGAGCTCTACTTCAACCAAGACGGAATAAAACGTGGCGGAGTTGCCCAGGTCGGTAAGTTTTTCCGAAGTCAGGACATTGATGTTGCGACTTCCGGAGCTCAACTTGGCCCAGTGCAACTTCGCCGAAACTACACCCCTCTGAACCGCACCATCGACCCGTGCCCGCAGCAGGACGTCGCCGCGCGGGTTGAAGACGCGCACCACATCGCCATCCATGATTTTGCGGGCTCGGGCATCTGCCGCATTCATTTCCAACAGACCAACTTCTTCCATCTGCTGAGTCACCGCGACGTTGCAAAAAGTGCTATTGAGGAAGTTGTCTGCCTTGCGCGCCAGAAGCTCCAGGGGAAAAGCCTCGGCCTGCGAACTGTGCCGCGATTCACTCGGCGGCGTGAATGCGACGACCGGATCTAGGCCTTGCGCCTTGAGTTCTTCACTATAAAGTTCCGCCTTGCCACTCGGCGTAGCGAAGTGGCCTTCGGCAAAAGGCAAGAAAACTGGGAACGGAGAACCAGAAACTAAGAACTGGGGTTCAAAATTAAGCCTCACCTGCCCTTCGCGCTGCAGGCGATCGCAGTCAATTCCCTGCAAGCGAGGGTTTCCCGAATCAAGCGCCACATCGATCATCTGGTCCACGGATTCCCCAAAGCAATCCTCCACAAATCCCATGCGCTCGGCCAAGGCACGAAATACTTCTACGTTGGAGCGGCACTCGCCCAGCGGCTCGATAGCCGGGTCGGACAGCTGCAGATAATAATGCCCGTACGCGGTCTGCAGATCCTTGTGCTCGAAGAATGTGGTTGCCGGCAAAACGATGTCGGCGTAGTCGACGGTATCGGTAAAGAACTGCTCGTGCACCACGGTGAACAAGTCCGGACGCTGTAATCCTCGAATGACCTCGTTGTGGTTGGGACAAACCGCTGCGGGATTCGAGTTGTAGACGAAGAGCGCCTTGACCGGCGGATCTTCCAATGTGTTCAGCACCTTGCCGAGTTCCACCATGTTGACGGTCCGCGCCGAGCGGCCCAGCGCCTTTTGCATCAGATCAGCCCGCTCCAGGGCATTCTTGTTCAGGCCAAAAGCGCCGCTGGTGGAGAGCTGCAGCCCGCCGCCGACCTCTTTCCACGAGCCTGTGATGCAGGGCAGCATGGTGATGGCACGCGTTGCCATGCCTCCGCCTTCAGAACGCTGTACGCCGTAGTTCAGCCGGATCACCGCGGGACGCGTGGTAGCGTACTCGCGTGCCAGGTTGGCAATGTCCGAGGCCGCAATGCCGGTCCATTTTTCCACTCGCTGGGGCGAGTATTCCTGTACCTTTTCGCGAAGCTGATCGAAGCCCTTCGTGTAGCGGGCGACATAGTCGGCGTCGTGAAGCCCGTCGTTGATGATGACGTGCATCATGCCCAGCGCGAGCGCGGCGTCAGTGCCCGGATTGATGGGCAGATACCAGTCCGCGCAGGCCGCGGTCCGAGTGCGGTACGGATCAATCACAATCAGCTTTGCACCCTTCCGGCGGGCTTCCGCGATGAAGGGCCACAAGTGGACATTGTTGCCGTGAATATTCGAGGCCCATGCGATGATGTAGCGGGAGTGCGCGAACTGCTCCGGCTCCGTACCCTGCTTGATTCCGATGACGGATTTAAGTCCTGCCTCTCCCGCTGCCGAGCAGATATTGCGAGCCAGTTGTGAAGCGCCCAGACGATGGAAAAAACGCCGATCCATGGATGCGCCATTGAGCGCGCCCAGCGTGCCACCATAAGAGTACGGGAGGATAGCTTCGCTACCGAATACTGAAGTGATACGGCGAAACCGGGAGGCAATTTCGTCGAGCGCCTCATCCCAGCTAATGCGCTCGAAGGCCTGTATGGCGTGGGCGCCCTCGCCCGCGACCGCACCTTTCGGCCGCACCCGCCGCATCGGGTAAAGCACACGATCCGGCGAATAAACGCGGTCGAGATACTTGGCCACCTTTGCGCACAAAAATCCGCGAGTCACCGGATGGGCCGGGTCACCCTGTATCTTGGTCGCCCGCCCGCCTTCCACCGTGATCAGAACGCCACAGGCGTCCGGGCAGTCGTGCGGACAGGCGGCGTGAACAACTCTCTTCATGATCGGATGATTATAAAGCCGCTGGTGGAGTCACGCGGGGGCTGGATAAGCAACAGCGGAAGATACAAGCGGGGTTGAAGGGCCGATGCGCATGAGTGGATGGTTCTTCTGGAGCGCTTCATGAGTTTCCGTGATGGGTGGCCTGACGCCTGACGACTGAAGACCGACGACTACTTGATCTCCATCACTTCCTTCTCTTTGCCTCTGCTCATTTCTTCCATCTTCTTGATTTCGTCGTCGGTCAGCTTCTGGATTTCTTCCATGGCCCGCTTTTCGTCGTCTTCGGTGATCTTCTTGTCTTTCATGGCCTTCTTGATCGAGTCGTTACCGTCACGACGGATATTCCGCACTGCGGTGCGATGTTCCTCGAGGACCTTGTGCAGGTGCTTGACCATGTCTTTGCGGCGCTCTTCGGTGAGCGGCGGCACCGGCACACGAATGAGCTTGCCGTCGTTCATCGGGTTCAGTCCCAGGTCCGCAGAACGGATCGCCTTCTCGATTGCCTGCAGCTGCGAAGTATCCCAGGCCTGCACCGTGAGCAGTTGGGCCTCGGCATGCACGGTGGCAACCTGATTCAAAGGCGTCGGCGTGCCGTAGTAGTCAACGCTGACCGTGTCCAGCATGTGCACATTAGCGCGGCCGGTTCGGGTTGCCGTCATTTCTTTGCGAAAATCCTCGACCGCCTTATCCATGCGGGTTTTAAGCTGAATGTACGTGTCTTTGAGACCGGGTACCGCTGCCATCGTGGATTGAGCCATTGTCAGCTCCGTCAAAAGTAGTCGCCGAAACGGTGAATTATAAACCCAAGCGCAGATTTCAGAGACGACACGCCTGCCATCCTGGCATTCGGGGCCAACACTTACCAGACAGGCCACTGCCGGCTAACGATTGCGGGCACAAGCCGTCCAATGCGTGGCAGGGAGAACGCCGCGCCTGTGCCGGGTTGTTGACCGCACCGAGCGGTTCCGGTTAGTCTTTGTGTTCCCGCCAATTAGTTCATGCGTCAACATCCCCGCGCCGAGGGTCCTATGAAGAGATGCCTGGTTTTTTCGGCACTGGTTTTAACGTTCTTCAATTTCACCGCTCTTGCCGCCGACGCCCCGCCGAGTGGCCTGCCCAGACTCGAATTCACTGATGCTCGCCTGGAAAACGGCCTGAGAGTGATCCTGGCGCCCGACCATAGCGCACCAGTGGTGGGGCTGAATGTGATTTACGACGTGGGATCGCGCAACGAGCGGCCGGGGCGCACCGGCTTTGCCCATCTGTTCGAGCACATGATGTATCAGGGCTCGGAGAATGTGGGGAAGGGCGAGCACTTCAGCCTTCTGGAGAATAACGGTGGCGGCTTCAACGGCACCACCAACGAAGATCGCACCACGTACTACGAAGTTGTCCCCAGGAATCAGATTGACCTGGTTCTCTTTCTTGAGGCCGACCGCATGGCCAAACTGACGGTCAATCAGGCCAACCTCGACAACCAGCGCAACGCAGTGCAGGAGGAACGGCGCCTCGGAATTGACAATGCGCCGTATGGTAGGTCCCAGCTGGAGATCGACAACCTCACCTACGATTGCTTCGGCTACAAACACTCGGCCATTGGCTCCATGGCGGATTTGAATGCGGCCAATCTCCAGGACGTGCAGGAATTCTTCCGCATCTACTATGCTCCCAATAACGCTGTGCTTTCGCTGGTCGGAGATTTTGATCCTGCGGAAGCCATGGCCAAGGTCAAGAAATACTTTGGTGGCATTCCCCGCCAGCCAGATCCTCCTCGCACCCAGCCCTGCGAAGAGGAGCGCTACGGTGAGCGCCGGGAAGTGGTGATGGATCCGCTGGCGCGCTTGCCCATGATTCTCTTTTCGTATCAGATTCCCGCTGGAAACACGCCGGATAATTATGCTGCCCGGGTATTGGGCGACATTCTGGGCACGGGACAGAGTTCACGCTTCTACCAGCAC
>JBGQIG010000235.1:0-5334 GCA_041498365.1 Terriglobia bacterium
CCTCTCTCCAGAGCCAAGTCGGAAGGCCACGTCATCACGAACCCGCTCCCACCTTTGTCTACGCCTTCGTCTGCGCTCAGCGCATCGGAGAACAGATAAATGATGCTGTTCGACAGGAAGTCCGGTATGCGCGGCAATAGGCCTATCCAATCGTCGTAAACGAGTCCGCTTCTGGTTACGCGTTGCATTCTGGGGATTCCGGCGAAGCCGAACGCTAAATCCGGGATGAATCCGAACGGCATTCCGGGATGATCCCGAACACCATCGGAGCGTAGCGACGCTGGCATCTCGATTGTGCAAGAAGTGTTCGGCTTCGTCAAGGGAAATCAGGTCCGAAGCGCAGCGAAGGAAGACCGCTGCTAGCGAGAAAAGGGGCGCGGGGAAAGGACGGCACGTCCTGTCCCCGCCTCAGCACAAAGTGGCCCCGGAGCGCTAACAGCGCTCCGGCATTCGAAGACAACTTCCGGTTTGCCACAACACAGGCGCAATTCGTGATTGATCTTAGCAGTAGAACTCCGCCCGGTTCCCCCGCCTAACCGCACGGAGGATGGCCCTACTGAATATCAGCGGTTCTAAAGGGCGGCCCCTTCGGCTTGTGCCCTCGGCCTAGGGCGCTAATGTCCATTGACTTGCTAACCAGCACGCTTTTTTGCCGCAAGGGGAGGAATTCAATGCCTCCGCCTGCCAGGTATCGATTGCGTGATGCGAAAACCACGAGCTCGTTCCCTAGTCCAAGCTGCCCTTCCCAAAACGCAGTGCAAAGTCCGCCGGTCGTTTCGATTGCTGGCATCTCGAACGTCGGACCTACTTGTCCCTTCCAAACGCGGCTGACACGAAAGATGACGATCCGACTTTTGCCGGCGTCCCTGAAACCCTCGATAACGCCTTGAAACACAACGTCGGAGCCGTGTTTGGCTTCCTTGGTGGAAATCGCAACGTCGTCACACTGCGCGAACAGATGCACCGACATGAGCAACGCGAAAACGATTCGCACCAGCATGCCCACTATTCTATAGCGGGGGATCGCGGGCAAACCGGAAGAAGCACTGCGGCGGTCCTCCTTCCCACGATGAGGGTATTATGTGCTGGGCTTTGCCCGATTCTTACGCATGGAGTCGCCCCGCATCTCGATGCGATGGGCGTTGTGCACGAGCCTGTCGAGAATGCCATCTGCCAACGTCGGATCGCCGATCTGTTCGTGCCACTTCGAGACCGGCAGTTGCGAAGTCAGGATCGTGGAGCGCACCTGGTAACGATCTTCGCAAATCTCCCAGAAGTCTCGGCGCTCGGGTTCACTCAGAGATGCCATGGCCCAATCGTCGATTACCAAAACGTCGATGCGGCTAAGCCTGGCCAGCAGACTGCGGAGACTGCCATCAGCACGCGCCATCGCTAAGTCGCGGAATAGCGCCTGGGCGCGGGTGTACAGTGCCGAGTAACCGTCGCGGCACGCTTTCTGCGCCAGGGCGCAAGCGACGAAGCTCTTGCCCACGCCGGTTGGTCCGAGCACGAAGACGTTTTCGTGCGTTCCGACCCAGGCTGATTCTTGCACCAGCGCACGGATCACGCTCTTGTCCAGGCCGCGTGCGCCACGATAGTCGATATCTTCGACACAAGCGTTGGTGCGGAGCTTGGCGTTTTTCAGCCGCCTGCCAAGTGCCTGATTCTCGCGCCAGTTCCACTGCTGATCGACCAGAAGCCCCAAGCGGTCCAGGAAACTCAGTTCGCGAGCCGCCGGGTCCTGTTCCTGCGTCTTCAGGGACTCGGCCATGCCATGGAGCCGCATGGCGAGCAGTTTTTCGATCATCGGTTGTTTGAGCATCGCCGTTTCTCCTTAGTCGAAGTACTCCGCGCCGCGGATGTTGTCGTGCGGAGGTGGTGGTGGCGATGGAGGAGGCTCCACTGGGGGCACTGTATCGAGCGAGTTTTTCAGTATCGACTTCACGCTCTGATAGCGGCAGGCTCCTGTTACGAGCGCTCGCTCGGCAGCGGCTTCCGTGCGTGCCGGTGAATACTGTCCGGCCAGACGAATGATCCCCAGACACGAACGGTAGCCCATCTCCGGGTGCGGCTTATCGGCAAGGATGCGCTCGAACAGTCGCGCTGTGTGCGGACCAATGGACTGTGCCCAGTGCACCATGCGCGATGGAGTCCATTCGAGATGCGCCTGGTGGGAACGTGGACGGTGCTCGGCAATGGTGACGGTGTGCCCATGACCGCGCGCACGCAGGTGTGACGCCAGGCGCTGGCCTTTGTGGAAAAGCTCGACGGTCGTGGGCGTTGAGCGCACTTCCACCAGCTCTTGCACCAGGTTGTAAGGAACGCTGTAGTAGTTGGTGTCGAAGACGATGTGATAGTCAATGTTGACCCGTGCGCGGGACCATTGACTGAGATCGAACGGCTCGGCGGGCAGCGGATTCAGCGCGGGCTTGTCGAGAGCGGCGAACTGCGATGCCCGCGAGCCTTCGCGCTTGTGGAATGGCCGCTGGTTCATACGGTCGCGCAGTTCGCGGATGGCTTGGTTTAGTTCCTCGATGGAGAAGAACTTCCGATGGCGCAGCGCAGCGATGATCCAGCGTTCTGCCAACTGTACGCCCGATTCGACCTTGGCCTTGTCACGCGGCTTGTAGGGTCTTGCCGGAACCACGCCCACGCCATAGTGCATAGCCATCTCCTGATACGTGGGGTTTAGGTCGGGATCGTAGCGGCACGCTTTCGTCACACCAGTCTTGGTGTTGTCGGGCACGACCAGCTTCGGAACGCCCTGATAGAACTCGAACGCCCGCACGTGCGCGCCGATCCAGTTCGCCAACTGTTCGTCAGGGGTGGCCTCAGCGTAGGTGTAGGAACTGGCTCCGAGAACGGCGACGAACAGATGCGCCTGCTGCACGGCACCACCGCTGGGGTCGTAGATCGGGATGGTGGTTCCCGCCCAATCGACAAACAGTTTTTCGCCGGCCTTATGCTCCTGGCGCAGTACTACATCTTGCTTGCGGCGCCAGCGCTGGTACAGCTCGCAGAAACGCGAGTAGCGATAGCCATCCGGGTTGGCCTGACGGTACTCCTCCCATAGCAACTGCTGGGTCAGATGTGGATGGCTCTGCCGCTGCTGCTGAAGGTCGGCGAAATCCGGCATCGCCAACACCGCCGGGCGAACCCGTGGTGGGCCGCCGAACAAGGCAGCCTCCAGCCGGTTTTCGTCCCAATCCTCCCCAAGCGGCCACGTGACTCCGGCAGCTTCAGCTCGCTGCAGATACTCGTGAACGGTTCCAAGACCGATCGAGCAACTGCGGGCGATCTGCCGCAGCCCCAAGCCCACATCAAACTTCAATCGAAGAACTTCTTTGATCTTGCGCACGGACAATCTCCTGGCTGGCAAGCTGATCCTCCCTTTCAGGGGAGGCTGCTTGCCATTGTGTTGTCCAGCGCCGTTGGCCTGTGGAAATTAATCCGGCGAAGCCGAACGCGGTTCCGCGGTCGGCCTAAAACTGTTCGGCTTCATCCCGTAATCGGTGTTCACCTTCATCCCGGATTACTGTTCGGAATCATCCCGGATTGGCGTTCGGCATCATCCCGGAATCGCGTTCACGTTCCCCCGGAATCCCCAAACAGCACAGCAACAGAAATTTTCATGATCACGATCTCACAGATGGCTGAGCCACCTGATAATCGGATACCGGTCCTTGAAAGAAATCAGTCATGGAATAGTCTTTAGACATGAAGAGGAGAACGCGCCGTCCGGGCGTGCGATGTAACCGTAGATGCTGATACCGAGACCCAGTACGACCTCATCAGTCGCGTGATTCTTGGGCTCGAAACCTTCCACCCTCACTGCTTAGTAACGTGAGAGTCCTGCCGTTCCGTCAACTTGGAATCACACGGGAGCGCCTTCAATTCCTCGACCTCTTGCGAAACCCTCTTCCAATCCACGCGTGTTTTCTCCATCT
The DNA here is from genome assembly GCA_041498365.1 of Terriglobia bacterium. Lineage (GTDB taxonomy): Bacteria > Acidobacteriota > Terriglobia > Terriglobales > Acidobacteriaceae > JAIQFF01. Next base: position 3,948 of record JBGQIG010000235.1, read on the forward strand.
TGTCCCTCTTGATATGGGCCGGCAGGCCCAGTCCCCCGAAGTAAGCCAGGATGTCCGATCGTAACTCGGGCGAAATCTGCTGGAATTGCTCGCGGTCCAGATTGCTCAGCAGGCGAGCATAGGCTTCGTCCTGCATGTAATAAGTCCACGGTTGAATCTTGCTGCCAGTGTCGAAGTTGAGGTTGGGGAGGTCGAGGTGTCCCGCTCCAACGTCAGCCAGGAGGCGCCTATAATCGGCAAGCGCCGCGTTGAAACTGGCCATGAACATCTTTTCGGTCTCGGGTGTTGGGGTACGGAAGCTCAGGGCCTTGAGGGGGCCGATCTTCGGAATCACCCGGATGATGAATGCGAGAAAGCTCGTCCCCAATCCCGGCTTTTGATAGTTCTTTCCCCATTCCTTCTCATAGCTGGCCTTCGAGAGATTGTAGAGAAATTTCCGTTGCGTGATCCCTGGCAGGTCACGCTGAATGTCTTTTTTCTTGAGCACCCATGCGACTTTCGTTGCCTTGGGGATGACGGTGCGGACCGTGTAGCGGTACGAGCCGATGGCATCCTCCAGGTTGCCGAAAAGCGATCGGACCGGCATGGAGTAGGTTTCCTCAAAGGCGCGCTCCAGCAGAGTCTTGGAAACCTCGAAGCCAATGAAATTATGATAGTTGTCCGCCGCGTACCGCTCCTTGGCGACTTCGAGGACGTCAAAGCCGAATTCCGTTTTCAGGTGCGCAGCAGGATCGTCTTCGTAGGTCGCCACGTCGGCGTACTTCTTCCGGAGAGCCGGATAGAGTATCGGCACAGCCCGGTTCACTGCGATTCGATGGCCGTTGCTATCTGCGGCGTAGTGCGCCAGAGCGCCGAGCGCGAATGCGTATTCATCCAGGTCCTGGGAATCGCGGATCAGCGCCTGGATGAAGTCGCCGCTGCGAACGTAGTGCACCAGATCGCTGAAGAAATGACTGCCGTGGGGATAATAGCCCAGATCCTGAATGATCGCGCCCCCAAAGGTGAAGCCATGAGCCCGGCGCAGTTCGTCGGGAGTGGCGTTTGGAAAGCGCCTCAGGAGCACAGGACGAATGCCGGTTTCCCAGCCGGCGTCAATGAGGGCTTCGTGCGAGAGAACCGAATAACCGCGAACCTGGGTAAGAAAACCTACATGCAGCAACACTACAAAACCAGCGATGGACGGTCGAATTATGAGGGCTTGAACCGAAAAGAGAAAAGGTGAACTTCGGCATCTCTGAAATTTGTCCTGGTGCGTTAACCAAAAGCAAAATCAGTATAACAGAGCGGGCCGTAGCCGAAGCCTTCTTTCAAGGCGTACGGTTGTCAAGGCCGGAGTGAACCAGCTGTCCCTCACTGGCCGGTTTGGCGACAGCGTCCACTGCCGCAG
>JBGQIG010000236.1:0-5329 GCA_041498365.1 Terriglobia bacterium
CTTCCATGGCGATGTCTACAAACTTTCCATTCTTCTTGTTCTGGTAGAGAGCGCTGGCGGTGGAATCGTTGGCCACGTAGATCTCGGGCCAGCCATCGTTGTCGAAATCCGCAGTCAGGACACCCAGCCCGAAAGTTCCATTAGCCTGCAGGATTCCGGAAGCCTCGGAAACGTCGCTGAAGGTGCCATCTCCGTTGTTGTGATAGAGAATGTTCTTTCCGCCTTTGAGGCCGGGCGGCCCACAAGCCACCATCACGCTCTTGTACAGACAAGGCCCCGACTCCGGGACGGGCGCTGTAGCCAAGTCCAGGTCAATGTAGTTGGCGACGAACAGATCGAGTTTGCCGTCGCGATCATAGTCTACGAACGCGCATCCCGTATTCCAGCGCTTGCCGCTACCTGCGACCCCGGCTCTTTCGCTCACGTCGGTAAAAGTGCCGTCGCCATTGTTGTGATAGAGAACGTTCTTGCCGAAGTACGTAACGAACAGATCTTCGAAACCGTCGTTGTCGTAATCGCCGACGCAGACACCCTGTCCCCAGCCGGAATGGACCAGGCCGGCCTTGGCCGTGACGTCAGTAAAGGTGCTGTCCCGATTGTTCTTGAACAGGTGGGAAGTAGGCTCCTGGCCGGCAGGGAAGCCTTCCAGACGCCAGCCGTTCACCAGAAAGATATCCAGCCAGCCGTCGTTGTCATAGTCATAAAAAGCCACGCCACAGCCAGTGGTCTCGAGCAGGTACTTGTTCTTGTGCTCGCCGCCGTAGATGGTTTTGACATTGAGCCCGGACTCGCGGGCTACGTTAAGAAAGTTCACTCCCAGATCAGCGCCGGGCTTGGCAGGGGTGCCTTGTTCGACCGAGGGAGAGAACTTTTGCAGACCGCGGGGCCGCGCCAGCGCGAGCACGCTATCCAGCGACAGCACCACCGCAGACCGGCTGAGAGACTGGAGAAACCTACGGCGTGAAGAGAACAAAAGGGTGGTACCTTCCCGGAGTTGGCTCGTGCTAGAATTCGCCCCTACTTTATTAAGTGCACCGCGACTTTGCAAGCCAGGTGGCGGTTAGGCCATTTGATTCGGGACCGTGGGTAGTGACTCTGTGTCCTCCGCATCCTCTGTGGTTAACGTTGTGATTTTGGGAAAAGGAAGCTCCCGAGCGCGTGTATCCTGATTCGGCCTCACGCATGGAACACAAACGTTTCCCTTCGCCGCCGGTTGTCTTCCTGATTGTGTCCGTGGCTCTTCTCTACCCGTTGCTTGCGCAGGCTGCCGAGCTGCATCCCATGGAGCTCTCCCGGCCCGATCGCCCCTGGGAGTTTTTTTCCGCCGTGGGGACGCGTGCCAGTTTGCTGGGAAATGAATCCGGGAGACTGGAAGCCTGGGTGTACCCGCTGAAAATCCTGAGCGGCTTCCACGTTCGTTTTCACCTCGATGGCCGCGTCCTTCCCGCCGAAGCGCTGGCCCGCACAATCACTGTGCGTCCGGAATCAAGCACCATCCTCTACTCGGGAGACACCTTTGCGGTGCGCCAGACCCTTTTTGTTCCAGTTCACGAAGTTGGGGCGGTCATCATTTTTGAAGTTGAGGCTGCGGAACCTCTTAGCGTGGAAGTTGCCTTCGAACGCGACTTTCAACTGGAATGGCCCGCTGCACTGGGTGGAACATTTTCGTTCTGGGATCCAAAGCTCAGCGCCTTCCACTTTGGCGAGGAGGAGAAGAAATTCTTTGCTTTGGTGGGATCGCCCACCGCTGATGATGTGCATCCCGAGTACGACACGAATTACACGGCCTCGAAGGAGAATTCCTTCGACCTCGGCAGGACAGCGAAAGGCAAAGACACAAAGGTCGTTGTGATTGCCGCCTCCACCAGCAGCCTGGCTGAAGCGGAGACCACGTACCATCATCTGAGCACAGATTACGCAGCGCTTCACAAAGAGTCAGCGGAATACTACCGCGCCTATCTGAACCGAACCGTTAACGTTGACTTGCCCGATCGCGCGTTGCAGCAGGCCTACGACTGGGCACGCGTCAGTGTGCTGCAGGGGATGGTCAACAATCCGTTTCTGGGCACGAGCTTGATTGCCGGATACCGTACTTCGGGCGGCAGCCAGCGACCCGGATTCGCCTGGTTTTTCGGGCGGGACGCGCTGTGGACCGCTCTTGCCCTCGATGCCGCCGGCGACTTCACCAACCCCCGCACCGCGCTCGACTTCCTAAGCAAATTTCAACGCGCCGACGGCAAGGTACCCCACGAAATTTCCCAGGGCGCGCCCTTCGTACCTTGGTTTAAAGAGTATCCCTACGCCTACGCTTCCGCCGACGCTACGCCGCTGTACATCATCGTCATGAACGATTACGCGGTGTCGAGTGGCGACGTGGCCTTCGTCCAAGAAAAGTGGGACAGCCTGTGTAAGGCTTATCAGTTTCTGCATTCCACCTATGATTCGCAGGGGCTGCCACAAAATTTCGGAATCGGCCACGGCTGGGTGGAAGGCGGCCCCCTGCTTCCGGTCAAAACCGAGCTCTATCAGAGCGCGCTGGGAGCGGAGGCTTTGCGCGCACTCTCCAGTCTGGCCCGGCTGGCCGGAAAGGAAGACGTCAGCAAGCAACTTGGCGAGGAATTTGCCCGACAGCAACTGTTGTTGAACAAGACCTTCTGGCTGGCAAAGAAAAATCGCTTTGCCTTTGCTCTCGATCAAAACAATCAACCGGTCGATGAGCCCAGCGTACTCGCCACGGTTCCCATGTGGTTCCGCCTGCTGGATGAAGACAAAGCTGGCGCGATGATCGCGCAACTGGCCGGGCCCGAGCATGAAGCCGATTGGGGAATGCGGATCATTTCCTCCCGCGCCGCCAAATACAGCGCCGGCGGTTATCACTTCGGCTCGGTATGGCCACTGTTCACCGGCTGGGCGTCGGTCGGCGAATATCGCTATCACCGCGCCTTGCCCGGTTTTTCCAACCTCATGGCCAACTCCCAACTGGCGCTCGAAGGATCACTGGGACATGTCACTGAGGTTCTGTCGGGCGATTACTATCAACCGCTCTCGACCAGTTCGCCTCACCAGATCTGGTCCGCGGCCATGGTGATCAGTCCGCTGCTACGCGGTCTTTTTGGTCTGGAGGCAGACGCGGGTGCGCGCCATCTGACTTTCGCTCCGCATATCCCTGCCGACTGGACCTGGTTCACCCTGGAAAACGTGCGCGTGGGCGCGGCCTCTTTGCGCATTCAGTATCACAAGACGGTGAACGAGATTACGCTCGAGCTCAACCGCACCGGCAGCGGCGATTGCAGCCTGGAGTTTTCTCCAGCGGTGAGCTTACGCGCCCAAATTGCTGGAGTAGAGCTGAACGGCCGACGGGTGCCATCCCAGATCAATAAGAGTGACGTGGACCAACATGTGACGGTGCGGTTTCCGGTAAATAGCGGAGCCAGCACCCTGCGCATCCGTCTCAAAAGCGATTTCGGATTGAGTCTGTCCCAGGCTTTACCGCCGCTGGGAAGCTCGAGTCAGGGGCTGCGCGTGATCTCGGAATCCTGGACGCCCACGCGAGACAGCGTCACGCTTGAGATTTCCGGGGCTCAAGGCAGACGGTATGAAGTTGGGATGTGGAATTCAGCGCAGGTAACGTCGGTTGAGGGCGCCGAACTGGTAAGGACTGATGGGGAAAGCGCCAGAATCAATGTCGCGATCCCGGCAAATACGTCTGAACCTTATCCTCGTGAGAGAATCGTCATTCATTTCACGGGAAAAACGCACTAAAGTCTGTGCGCGAACGCCAGTCTATGCGGAGAGAGCCATGACGTACTCGTCTTGCAAGTTCCTTGTTTTCTGTTTCGGGGCAGCCATTGCACTAGGTTCCTCGCAAGCACAGAGCACCACGGCCTCACAGTCCAGCACGACCCTCGAAGCAGTAACCGGCTCCAAGCCACGAGTTGACGGCATTGATGTTCGGGTTGGCTCTGCGAGTTTGCGCATTACCGCCCTCCGGGATGACATCCTTCGCGTACGCATTGCCCCCGGCAGCGCTTTCCCCGAGGACGCTTCCTGGGCCGTCCTTCCTGGGCCGCGCAGCAAGTCCGTCAGTGTGCAACCGCTACAGGATGGCACCTCAGTCGGCTTCCGCACCGCAGCGCTCGAGGTCCGCGTTGAGCGCAGTCCGCTCCGCCTCGTAGTTCGCGATCTCGCCGGCAACATCATTTCTGCCGACGCTGTCGGCCGGCCCATCAAATTCCAGCTTGGTGGCTTCTCCGTCCACAAGACCATGCCCGCTAACGAGCACTACTTCGGCCTCGGCGACAAGGCCGGCACTTTCGACCGCAGAAACCAGGCCTATACGCTCTGGAATACTGACATTGGCACCCAGGAATCGATCGACCCTATCTATAAGAGCATCCCATTTTTCCTCGGTATCAGCGGCGACAACAGCTATGGGCTGTTCCTCGACAATACCTGGCGAACCTGGTTTGACTTCGGCAAGCAGGCGCGTGACGCCTATTCCTTTGGCGCCGAAGGCGGTCCGCTCGACTATTACCTGCTCTACGGCCCCACCCCGAAACAGGTTGTCGAAGGCTACACCTATCTCACCGGAACCCATCCGCTTCCTCCCCTGTGGGCTTTGGGCTTCCAGCAGTGTCGATATAGCTATACTCCGGAATCCCAGTTTCGGGAGATCGCTGACCGCCTTCGTGCGGACAAAATCCCGTCCGACGTGCTCTATCTTGACATCGACTACCAGGACAGAAATCGGCCCTTTACCGTCAATCCCCAAACCTTCCCTAACTTTCCCGGGCTGGTCTCGGATCTTCGCAAGCAGCAGTTCCACCTCGTCCTGATTACCGATCTGCACATCGCCCATGCTCCCAACCAAGGCTATGCCCCTTACGATTCCGGCGAGGCGGGCAACCACTTCGTGAAGAAGGCCGATGGTAGCGAGTTCGTCGGCATCGTCTGGCCCGGCCCGGCGGTATTTCCCGACTTCACCCGCGCCCAGACTCGCGACTGGTGGGGCGGCCTCTACAAAGAGTTCGTTCAGGATGGCGTTGCCGGCTTTTGGAACGACATGAACGAGCCCGCTGTCTTCGATGGCCCCGGCAAGACGATGCCTCTCGATAACGTCCATCGCATCGAGGAACCCGGCTTCGCCACCCGCACCGCCACCCACTCCGAGATTCACAACGTCGTCGGACTGGAAAATGCCCGCGCCACTTACGAGGGTCTACTCAAACTTCGACCTGACGAGCGTCCCTTTGTGCTCACACGCGCAACCTTCGCGGGTGGACAGCGCTATGGATTCACGTGGACCGGAGACAATTCCTCCACCTGGAAC
>JBGQIG010000237.1:0-5300 GCA_041498365.1 Terriglobia bacterium
ACCTGGTGAACGCATCGGACATCAACACCGCTATCGAAGCTGTGGAACCGCCATTCCCCACTTACCACAGAACCCTGAATGCACTCAGAACCTATCTCGAACTGGCCCGCCGCGATGACGGCGAGCTTCTTCCTGTTCCGCGCAAGGGGATCAGACCGGGTGATTCTTACGCCGGGTTACCGCGACTGATGCGTCTCCTAATTCTTTTGGGAGATCTTCCAGAAAAGGAGAAAGATATTCTCTCCCCCGGGGTTTACCAGGGTGCCCTAGTCACGGCGGTAAAGCATTTCCAGCAGCACCACGGTCTGGAGCCGAGTGGTCTGATCGATGTGCAGACAGTCAAGGACCTCAACACGCCACTCAGTCACCGTGTAGCCCAACTCCAACTTACCTTAGAACGCTGGCGATGGTTGCCGCATCAGTTTCAGCGCCCGCCTATCATTGTCAACATCCCTGAATTTCGTCTTCGCGCTGTTGACGAACAGTACCACTGGGTCCTCTTTATGAAAGTGGTGGTGGGCCGAGCTTACCGGCACCGGACTCCCGTCTTTGCAGCCAACATCAAGTCCGTGATTTTCCGGCCTTATTGGAATGTCCCGCTATCGATTGTGCGTGCCGAGCTGTTACCCCACATCGAGAAGGACCCCGCCTACCTGGCGAAGAACTCCTACGAAGTTGTGGACAGTGCTGGAACAGTCGTGGGTCAGGGTACGGTCAGCGAACAGATCAAACGTCAGCTCCGTTCCGGAAAACTAGGCATTCGACAAACACCTGGTCCGAACAATGCCTTGGGATTGCTGAAGTTCGACTTCCCCAATCCGCATGACGTCTATATGCATGGCACGCCTGCCATGGAACTGTTCTCAAGATCTCGACGTGATTTCAGTCACGGTTGCATCCGCGTAGAAGATCCGGTCGCGCTGGCAGCGTGGCTCCTCCGGGGTAACCCAGAATGGAACACAGACCACATCCGCGCCGCTACACTCGCGGAGACAACCTTCCGGGTGGATCTCGAGCGACCGATTCCGGTGCTGATTGTGTACGGCACCGCAGTCGTGATGGAGGATGGTGAAGTTCACTTGTTTCGGGATATCTATGGCCAAGACGCAGCTCTGGAGCAGGCCCTCCTCAGCCGCTCCCACTCTGAGTAGCAAACAGAATTCAGGCCAGTTGACCTACTGCTACCATCGTCGAATCCGTCCAACATCCACGTGAACAAATTCCGACTTTGGATAGTAGCCAACGCCCCCGCGGTGGAGCCTGAGGGCAACGTCGCGCAGTTTCGCTGTGCGTATCCCGGGAATACGGATGTCAATGGCCTTTCCTTGCATATGCAGGCTGTGAGAGGCCACGCCAGACGTAGTGTGTCGCAGAAATTCATTGCTCCAGGGACTACGATATCCGCAAACGATGTCAATTTCAGATTCCGCACGTCCTATCGACGTGGTCAAATCATGGAGCAGATCGAACAGACGGGGGTCAAATCTATACGTAGCACCAGTGCGATGATCACCTAGAAAGCCATCAAGACGTTCGATCGCATCTGGGATGTAAGCGCTCCCCCGCCGGTAAACCAGGTCAATTTTTTCGTTGGTGTGAGTATGGTAGAGCCGTAGCCGGTATTGCTGCTGTGGACCGGCGCTAGCCGCTCCCGCCCAACCGGACAGGCACAGCATCCCCACAAGCACCGCTAGAGCGTAAGAGCTGTAGGGAGGATATTTGTTTGCAGTCAAGATTGTTGCCCGGGGCACAATGCGCTTTTCACAGAATAATTTCACCGAACTGCTTTGGCCATTGTCACAAGAATGGGCTGGGTTGGGAAGATAAATCTCCCCGATGGGAAGTCTGTGGCAATGCCCCAAGCCGAGACAGCCAAACACATCAGACTGACCACTGCGTTGTTGCTCACCGCACTTATGCGGCTCAATCTCAATGTCTCCGATGTTCTCTTCGGGGTTCCACATTTTCTGCTCAACCCAATTCATTAAGCCGCAGGTACATTTTCAGATTTCAGCTCGCTCTTCATTGCTTCATGGCCATCAACTTTGGCCTTCTCCCGTTCAAATAGAGATTTCAACTGGACAACATCCTGATCCATAGCGCTCCTGGGGTCCAGTCCAAGCAGCGCTGCTACCGCGTGCCCTAGGAGACCAGCTGGCGGGTTGTAGCTCATATCAATCTGCACGCGTGTTCGGCCGTCTTTCTCCGCGTCCAAATGGATGACTCCATGGTTTTCAATGGTTGATTCCGGCAAGCTCCACCATTCAATACTCTTGTCGAGCACCAGACGCGTGATTCTTCCCGTCCAGCTGAGGGGTATGCCGGCAGGTCCGGAGACCTGCCACCGAAAGGTTCCGTCCTGTTCGCGTGTAACCCGGTTCACATGTGCGAAAACTTTCGGATAATTCTCCGGATTCTTCCAGAACTCGTACAGATCAGACGTACTGGCATTGATATAAGCAGTTTTCTGGATACGGAGACCCGCGGTTTGATCAGCACCGATCATGCGCTTGAGGGGAGTATTCAGGACGGAGCGTGCCAGCAGAATAGCACCATTTAAGCCGATAGTTTTTCCGATCAACTTGCGGCGAGTCGCACCATACAGCATTAGCCCGGCGCCAGCAAAACCAGCGAGAACTCGAACTGTAGGGGACCAGCTCTGCTGCAAGAAGTCGGGTAAACGTCTGCGCCGAACCCCTCCCTGCAATGCCGAAATATGCTCAGGATGATCGGTAGTATTGAGGAAGGTCGACAGATCTCTGACGCCTCGAATTGACCTCAACGCGCCGTTCAACTCGGCTACCTCGTCGGCCAGGACCCAGCCCCCCAAGAATACCGACCCTCCAGTGCAATTGACTTCGACGGCATGCGGATGGGAGACGGCCCGACCTACAGCCGTGCGGATCCGCTGCTCAAGAACATTGTCCGATACCTGGTCGTCATCCTCGAACAGGTGGCGAGTTTCGGCCACCGCGCCCTCAATGCGATTCTCAACATCGCGACCAAACCGCCGGGCAAATTTCTCAACATCATGTCCGGAATGCACGAAGGCATCTCGTAAGCTGGCGCGCCGCCGCTTGCCGCGATTCGGATCAAGGAAATACATGGTTAGAGCACCCGCTCCAAAGAGGCCAAACGTCCAGGGTAACCGTTCGGTTTTCATAAGTTCCTCCAACACTTCATCTACGTGCATCTACGTTACATACGAGTTGGTCATTCACGCGGTGATCAGCTCTACAAGGGCATGTGATGCCAATCACTACTGTTCGTCACGATGAGACTGCAACAGCGGCACCGGCTCAAGACGAGAGAGCCGGGAGCGAGCAGTTCGTGGATTGAACTCCTCACTCCCAGCTCTGGAATACGGCTCAGCTTTCGGGCCGATGCTCACAAACCCGTGTGGGAACATGGGCCTCTTATGCCGCGACACTCAAATCGTCCTCAACCAGGCGCACTCCCGGAGCAGACCATGCGGCCCGTTCCGCCTCACTTCGCTCTGCCCATGAGTGCACGGTCCCACGCAAAGTTACTTTGTCGTTAACTACATCCACCACTATCCTTTTCGCATCGACTTCAGCGGCACGCTTCAGGGCGTTCTCGATTTTCACTTTCACTTCTGAGGCATTGGCTGTCGGCTTGACGTGGATCAAGTTGATCACGCTTGTTACGCCAGTTAGGTTCCGAAGGACGTTCACTGCCGCCGTTTGCTGGTATTTGTAGTCCACGTCTCCTTCCAGGGTGATCCGTCCTTGCTCCACCTTCACCACGATTCTTGTGTGCGGCACCTGGACATCCCATTCCAGAGCTTGTAATGCCGCCCTGGCGATGTCTTCATCGCCACGCTCGTGCGCGTAAGGCAACTTCACCTTAATCTCGTCGACTACGGCCTTGACTCCGGAGACCCGTTTGGTTGCTTGCGTTGCTGACCATTTCTCCGAGTAGCTCTTTACGGCACCGGTGAGAGTAATGATCCCATCCTTGGCCGTCACCCCAATTCCGGCAGCTTCCACGCTCGGTTCGTACTGTAGTTCGTCTATGACATCTTGCTGAAGTTGCACATTTGCCTTCATTATCTTTCCTCCTCCATGCATAGCTGCTATTTTGGCCTGGCTCTAATCCTGGCCAGACAATATGGCCTTTACATTCCTCAAGTATCTACAGCGCACTCATTGCGATGCGGTGATGTGGCTCACTCAGCGCAGTGACTGCCCGCACACACGGAAGACAATCGGTCTTGTGCTGAGCAGTAAGCCGATTCAGACCGACACCACTTGCCATAGAAGACGTCCCCGTACCGAGCGAGACGCACGTCGGCGAAAACGATGACGAGCGCCGTGGCCAGAAACTGCAGCCAGATCATCGTCCGACGCCTCTGCGCGCTTGGCGACGCCACGCGAGGCGGGAACACGCCTCTGCCAGTCCCCACGCGAGCAGTGCGCCGCCGAACACCGCGCCCCAGAGCTCCACGGGGATGGCGGCGTTTCCCAGGAGATCGGACGTAAACGGCAGCGAGGCCGCGGCGACCTGGATACCGACGCCAGCGATGACAGCGGCATGCAGATACGCGTTGGGAAGCGGGCGCATCCACGTGTGTCTGGACGGGTAGGTCAGGAGCAGTTGGCCGACGGCCATCAAGTGGAACGCGACCGCTCGCGCGACATCCAGAGAGTACCCGAACCACGGCACGAGGCCGAGCACCCCGAGCGCGAGAACGGCCTTCATGCTGCCCACGGAGACGACGAATCGGACCGACGGTCGGTCCAGCAGTGGAGCGTTGGCCGGGCGCGGCGGCTGCTGCATGACGCCGGGCGTGCGATCAAACGCGAGCGCCAGGGCGGGCACGCCGTCGGTCAGGAGATTGATCCACAGGATTTGTGCCGCGGTGAGCGGGAGCATCAGCGTCCCGGTATTGTCGCGAAGATCGAGGGCGAATGCGAGGACAGCGCCGGCAGCCACCAGCAGCACTTCCGACAGATTGGTCGAGAACAAAAAGCGGAGGAACTTCTGGATGTTCTCGTAGATGCCGCGGCCTTCTTCGACCGCGCCGACGATGGTAGCGAAGTTGTCATCGAGCAGGACCAGGTCCGCCACCTCACGGCTGACATCCGAGCCACGCTGGCCCATCGCCACCCCGACATCCGAGCGCTTGAGCGCGGGCGCATCATTGACGCCGTCCCCGGTCATCGCGACGATTTGGCCTTGTGCTTGGAGCGCTTCGACGAGCTGGAGCTTCTGCTCCGGGCGGACGCGTGCGAAGACGTTCACCTCGCCCAGCGCGTCGACCTCACCGGCGGCCAGAT
>JBGQIG010000238.1:0-5293 GCA_041498365.1 Terriglobia bacterium
GCATAAAACAGAAAGTCCCAGAAGCGGATATTCATGCCCCGAGCCTCGGCTTCGGCGGGATTGGTGGAGATCAGGAGGAACTTGCGGCGGAAGATGTAATGAAACAGGCCCACCACGCCGTAGAGTACGGCGGTCTTAAGAACCTCGTGTTTGTCCACGGCCAGAATGTTGCCGACCAGCATATCCTTCAGGTGCTCGGTTTCGCCCGTCGCTTTACTCATGGCCAGGATGGCGGTGGCAGAGGCCACAGCATAAGCGATGCCGATGAAAGCTTCCTGCGGAATGTGGCCGCGGCGGGTGCGTGCGAAGGCGAAGATCGCGGCTCCCACAAAAGTGAAGGCCAGACTCAGCCAGTAAGCCCCCCGTCCGTGCGGATCCATCCCAACCAGGATGGCGATGGTTGCTCCGAGAGCCGCGATCTGGGCCAGTGCCAAGTCAACGAAAATGACGCCACGCTCAACGACGTGTACGCCCAGATAAGCATGAATACCCGTCAAAATCAGGCTGGCCACGAAGGGCCACAATAAGAACGGAAGAATTTCCATGTCACTCCTCGGAATCGGTCGTTGGTCGTTCGTCTTTGGTCGTTGGCAAGAGCCCCAGATGAATGAGGTTTGGCCAACGACCAACGACAAGCTACTTCGTAGCCTGGAACGCTTGCGTCAATAAACCGATGTCGTAGTCAAACAGCTTGAAGTAATCTGTAACGTCCTTCTCGCCGCCCACTGATGGTAGATATTGCACTACCCTGCCGCCGGTTTCGCGGGCAATGGAATCTGGTGTTTTCAAATCGAAATAGGGCTCGACCAGGATTACCTTGCAGTTCTCTCGCTTCATCAATGCGATCAATTCGAAAGTGTGACTCGGTGTCGGCGGAATGCCCGGACGGGGTTCTACATAACCTATAACATTCAGTCCAAAGTGCCTGGCGAAGTTAGGGAATGAATTGTGGTAGGTCACGACCTTGCGCCCATGGAAGGGCTTCATTTCGGCGTCCCACTTCTGCTCGGCCGTGGTCAGGCGCTTGTCGAAATCCTGAAATCGCTCCTGGAAGTAAGTAGCGTCGGTGGGATCGAGTTCCCCGAGTTTACCGGCGATGCCTTTGGCGATACGGCGGCCATTGTCGGGATCGAGCCAGTAGTGCGGGTTGCCCAAGGGATGGACATCGCCCATGGCGCGAGTGACGGTTCCGGTGGGAATGTCGAGAATTTCGGCAAACTGGGAAGCGTCAAGGTAGCCGTTCGCGCCCACCTGGATTCTGGCGTTGCCGCTTTGCGTAATCAGCGGGGGCAGCCAGCCAATTTCCAACTGCAATCCGACCACGATGAGCAAATCCGCCTGGCGAAGTTTTAGGAGGAAGCTTGGCTTAGCTTCGACAAAATGGGGATCCTGATAGCCCTTGGCAATCGATTCCACGCTGATGCGGTCTCCGCCGACTTCCTGGGCCAGGGCGGCCATGTCAGTGGTGGCGGTGACTACGGTGAGCTTCTTGGCTTCGGCTCGAGCGGATAGAAAGATCGCCAGTAGTACGACAGTGCACCCCACAAACCAACTTCCAGACTTCAAATGCTTCATTCCACCCTCCCAGAACGATATTGCATCGCAGACCTGTCGGGCTTTGCCCGACCGGACAGCCGGGGGCGGCTGTCCCCACGTGAATGTTGCCATTCCTAACATCTTGCTCCTAGAACGGGTGCGCTCCGTGTGCTCCTAGCGAGAAAATCAGCTGTAACAATAGTTCATTGGCGCTTCTGTTTTCCGCATAGTTACTGAAACGGTACTGACCGCGAATCTGGCTGAACTCGCTGGGCCAGTAAGTGAGCACCACCGAGCCACCCTTGTCGGTGAGGTTGGCGAACTGGCTACGATCGGAACGGTCGAAACGTCCACCCAGAAACCAGCGTCGCCCCAGCTGATAGTCCGCTGACGCATAAAATCCGAATGCCCGTTGTTCGACGGGAAGTTGCTGGCGTTGGCTCCAGAACAACTCACTGCGACCGATGAAGGAGTGATAAATAGAGCGGCGCAACGGCTTCCAGCGCACAGTGGCATCGACTCCGTACAGGTTGGTGATGAAATTCGGACCGACATCATTGTAGCCACGGGCGTAAGAAAGACCGATGTCAACGTTCGTGGATTCGGTAATGTCTTTGTAACTCCGCAGGTGGGCCACCGTGCTCACGTCACTTCGCTGCCAGGACTTGAACACACTTTGCAGGCCTTCCCCTGAATCACCGCGAAAAACCTGCCCCGTAGCTTCCAGGAAAATTCCCTTGGGAGCAGGAATGATGCGTTGGATGGAGACGCCGGCATCGTTAATACCATCCTCGCCGCCAAGTAGGTTCGTGGTCGCGAGTGGGCGATCAATCCACGGAAGCACGTGATTGTGCATCATGTTGACCTTGCCAAAGGCGGAGCGCATCTTTCCCACCTTGACGACAAAGCTCTTGGGCAGCGCCGTGAACGTGATGTAGCCTTCTTCCAGATCCACACCTTCTTCGCCAAAGGAGATGAAGAAGTCTCCGCGAGCGTAGGGATCAATGATGGCTTGCAGGCCGACCTCCGACTCGTGCATCTGCATGGACGGAAACGGCTGCTGCTGGGCAAGTGCAGGAACGGTACCAGTACCGGTGGCCCCCACAAAGTCGCCGATCACGCTGATATCGGGATTGAGGGCCTTGGCGGCCGAGCCGCCAGCCCCGCCCAGCGTCGGAGTCTGTTCTCGGGTGGCAGTAACGGCGGCAACTGGTGGTTCCGGCGCTGGCGCTGCAGTGGCAGATGGCGGTGGCACGGCTTCGGCGGGGGCGGCCAGCGCGGGCTGGGCGCTCTTCAATATGCGCATCTGGCCTTCGAGCGCGATAATGCGATCCTGCAGGTCTCTGATTTGTTGCTGCATGGCGGACACATCTGGTGTACCGCTTTGTGACGGACCGCTGCTCTGCTGAGCAAAGAGCGGAATAACAGAAAGAAATGCGATGCCTGCCCAAATGATTGGCGTTTTCATTCGGTTACCCCTCCACTGCAAAATAATCCCAGTTTCCTTGAAGCTCGTGTTTGCCGGATAGACCCTGGATAACAATCCAAAAACCGAGCGCGATCATTCGAAGCGACACCTGAGTTAGTAGAGCGGAGGGGGACGAATATACAAATGAAAAGATTCAATGATGGGACTGGGATGCATCTGCCGGCCAGCGGCGCACGCGATGCTGCGAAACACGACAGTGAGCGCAACCAGCAGAATGATCGCGCTGCTTGAGGGAGCCATCAGGCAGATCAGGCACAGCGGGCTCCCCGGCGGGGACGGGTCCAACTGCAATGCGGCCTGCGAATTGGACTTACGGAAACCGCAGAAATGGGTGACCTGGACCGTGGTGGCTAATAGAACAGCGGCCAAACACACGACTGCGAGGCAGGTGGCCGGGCTCGCTTGTCGATAGCAGATCTTCACCTTTGTCTATGCTGCTTAGATGCAGCAATACGGTTGCTTAGTGGCTCTCAGGATGAGCGAATCTCATTGATTCTAGCATTTGAGGATGCGCAGGCTGTTGTCAGAGCAGCGTCAGTTCGGCATCGGGAATGGAGAGCAGGAAGGGCGGCCACCGACGTCCTACCCCTCCTGTTCGAGAAGACAGCAGCTACCGCTCTTCACCACCACCGGGGTTACTGGACCCAGCCGCCGGCACCACGATGGCCTGGATGTTCTGACCCGCCATCATCTTCTGGAATCCAGCCAGATCAGTTTGCCGGATTTCCGCCCAGCGTGCCAGTGCGTCGTCAACCCGTTTCTTCAATTTGTCGAACTGACGATAGGCGACCTCGGTAGGAGCGGAGTCGGTACCGTCGCTCACCACCAGCGCGAGAGAGGCGAGCTTGCTATCCACTTTCTGGGGATAGGCCAGCGAGTCTTCGTTCGCCTTAATCTTGGCCTGAAATAGATCGTCTCGCACCGAAAGCAGTTTTTGATCCAGGTCGGCGGCCGCGGTCAGCACGGGTTTGGCGCTATCCGGAAGACGCTTTCTCAGGCCGTCCACCTGCGCGCGCACGTCCTGAATCTGATTCACCGCGTCGTAGACCCGGCTGATCTGGTCGCGAATCTGGAGGGCGAGATCAAACTGCTTCTGCAAGTCGGACTGGGCGACGTTCAGGCGAGGATCGAGTTTCAACTCCAGAGGGGCGGTCAGGCTCTTGCCATCCACGGTTAATCGGACCTGGTACTTCCCGGGTACAGCGAGGGGGCCGCGTGCGCCGTCCTTATATTCGAACAGATAGTAGTCGGGCACGCGATTGGCGCCCGCGTAACGCAGATCCCAGACAAAGCGGTTGAGGCCAGCCTCGGCCTTGATTTGCTTTTCCGGTTTTTTGTCTTCTGGATTCAGCGGCTCGTCCAGTTCCGCGGTCTTCTTACTGGAATACTTTCGCGCCACGTTGCCCGCCGAATCGAGGATCTCAATGGTGACTTCGCCCTTTGGAGCTTCTTTGACGTAGTAATACATCACCGCGCCGGGAGGTGGATTCTCGCCGACCGTAACGGGCTTGGGCACATCCTCGACGTTGTGCATCCGGTAAGCGGTCGCAGGGGTGTACAGGTAGACGCTCTGGCTGCCCACACTATCGCTGAATTGCCGCAGCGGTGAAAGGTCGTCCAGGACCCAGAAAGAGCGGCCGTGCGTGGCTACTACCAGATCATCGTTCTTTACCACCAGATCGTGTATCGGAGTGGTGGGAAGGTTGAGCTGAAGCGAGCGCCAGTCCGCACCATCGTTGAGGGAGACGTAGACGCCCGTCTCCGTGCCCGCATAAAGAAGGCCTCGCTTCTTGGGATCTTCGCGAACCGCGCGCACGAAAGTGTTGTCCGCGATTCCCTTGATGATCTTTGCCCAGGTCTTGCCGTAATCGCTGGTCTTGTAGATGTACGGGTGCATGTCGTCATTCTGATGCCGATCCACCGTGACGTAAGCGGTTCCGGCGTCGAACGGCGAGGCCTCAATCAGACTGATGCGGCTCCACTCGGGCAGGTCCTTGGGCGTGACGTTGCTCCAGTTCTTTCCCCCGTCGCGAGTAATGTGAACCAGGCCGTCATCGGTTCCCGCCCAGATCAAATCCTTCGCGACCGGTGATTCGGCGACGGCAAAGATGGTGTCATAGTACTCGGTGCCAGTGTCGTCTATGTTGATGGAGCCGCCGGAAGGTTGCTGCTTGCTTTTGTCGTTGCGAGTGAGGTCCGGGCTGATCGCCTCCCAATGCATTCCGCCGTCGGTAGTTTTGAACAGGCGCTCGCCGGCATGGTAGAGCA
>JBGQIG010000239.1:0-5276 GCA_041498365.1 Terriglobia bacterium
CCATGGCTCGGACCAGTTCGAGCTTGGCCAGGTTGTGAGCGTACAGGCTGGAAATATAGCTCTCATGGGCCGCCGCCACCGATTCTTGTGCCTGGACCACTTCCAGATTATCGGTAACACCAGCGGAGAAACGGTCGTGGGCCTGGGTCAGGGTCTGTTCCGCGAGTTCGACAGAACTGCGCGCGACCTGCACCTGCTCGTCGGCCGCCGCCAGATCCAGCAGGGCGGTGCGGACCTCGTATTCAATCTGACCGCGCAAATTTTCCAGCCGAGCACGGTTCTCGCGCAGCGTCGCATCCGCTTGCAGAACATCGGCGTGGACCTTCCCTCCCTGAAAGATGGGAATGCTCAGCCGGCCGGAGACCTGAAAGGTTCCGTGCGAGTTCCCCAGATTAATCCCCAAATCGCCGTAATCGGCGGTCATGTCGATGCTGGGAAAGTACTCTGCGAAAGCCCCTTTGCGATAATGTTCGGCGGCCCGGACCTGTTGCACTGCGGCCAGGTAATCCGACCGTGATGCATACGCGCGCTGAAGGCTTTCCTCAATGCCAAGTGTAGTCAGAGAATCGTAAGGCGCTTTGGAAGTGAGCCCAATTTCCTGGCCCGTGGGCAGGCCGATGGCGCGCACCAGCGCCAGCTTTTGCTTGGCATAATCGTTTCGCGAGACGATCAACTGCTGCTGCCGGGTTTGCAGTTCGACCCTGGCGCGAAGCGTGTCGATGGCCGGACTCAGGCCGGCGTTCTGTTGGTCCACCGCCTTGTCATGCAGCGCCTGCGCGTTTTTCACCTGCGATTCGGCGGTTTCCACTCGAGCCGCGCCTGCGAGAGCCTGGAGGTAGGCGTTGCCGGTGGCCAGCACTACCAGATCGCGGGCATCCTTGTAGCTGTATTGGGCTGCGCGCTCATCTTCCACCGCTCCGCGTTCGCGATTCAGGGCTTTGAGGTTCAGGATCGACTGGCTAAGGTAAACCCGCGCATCGGTAAACCCGTAAGGCCCGATAACGGTTGGGAATCCGGGGAACCGCAAGCCGCGAGCCGCCAGATTGTCTTGCACGGCATTTACGCTCACCCCGGCGTTCACGTTGGGGAGAAGGGCGCTTAGTTCTTTCCATTTCTGTCCGCGAGCGGAAATTGTGTTGTAACTCTGCAGCAGAACCCCGAGATTGTTCTTTAACCCGAGATCAATCGCGTCCTGGAAAGTAAGTGGGATCGCTTCCGGCGTGGCTTTGCCCTGAGCCACGCTACCGCCAAAAGGACTCTGACCTGGGGGCAAACTAATGCGCGTGGCACCGCTGGAGGTCGATTCTGAAGCCGTGGTCGAATACCCGCTACCAGGTTGTCCCAGCGCGGGTCGAGAGACTAGCGCGAATAGACACAGAACTGCGGCGCTGGGAGGGGCAATCCTCTTTCGCGATAAGAGCCTTATAGGGTTCGGTTCTTCCATATCGAACAAGGGTTGAAACATAGGCAGTGCGGGGATTATGTTGATTCCCGGTGTCGCATTATAGATGCAAACGATTGCCTTTGGGTCGTGCGAGGCTGGGGGCAGTTTGAGGCCCCCGACTTGGCTCAGGGCAGTCTTTCGCCCGTCCACTGATTTCTGGGGATCCCGCTTACAAAACTTTTCGCTTACACCCGGCATTCGGTCGCATCTAAAGACAATATTAGGTTCCCCGGAGGATCAATTGAGAACGCTCATTCTGGTCGCAGTACTGGTTCTGCCTGTGCTCATGCCTGGCGCAGCTCACGCGCAACAGTTCGACGTAGCTTTCGGGGTGGGCACGCTCACCGCACCCTCGGCGTCAAACGCTTCCGGAAATCATGCGCCGGTGTCAGAAACCGGCGGGGCTTACCCGGCTTTCAGCGCGGACCTTCTTTTGAAGGGCCGCTTGGGAGTGAGCGGCGAACTCGCCTGGAGGGCCAGCCAGAACCTCTACGCCGGTTTCCAGCCCTACCGCCCACTTTTTTACGACTTCAACGGAATCTACGCGCCCAAATTCGGCAAGCATGCCGGCGCCGAGCTGATGGCCGGTATCGGTTGGGAGAGTCTTCGCTTCTACCAACCCTTTACCACCTGCAGCTTCATCACTTGCACTAACTTTGTGAGCAGCAATCATTTCATGGGTCATTTCGGCGGCGGTCTCCGGTACTATTTTCACGGCAATTTCTTCATTCGCCCGGAAGCTCACCTTTACTTGATTCGGAACAATGTTGAGTTCAGCTCGCCCATGGCGACGCGATTTGGGGTGTCCTTGGGTTACACGTTCGCTCCCGGGTTTTGAAACTTGGCGGTCCTGCTTCGGCGTCTTTGCCAGCATTGCGGTCAAAGCCTTTAACCGCAAAGGCCGCAAAGGACTTCGCAAAGAGCGCCAAGAAAATCAAATTCGATCATCCCAGGGATGTTTCCCCATAACATCAACTCAAACTGCACTGGTGGCGGGCGAATTTTTCGGCTGCAATCGGATTTCGCTTACAATGCTCCCCGTTACTAACATACGGGTGAGAACCGGTCTGATCGCTTCGATGAGCCCGTGCTTTGGAAAGGGAATGGCATGAATGAGTTTGTCAGCCGCCGTCAGTTTCTGCGCGTCAGCGCCATGGTCAGCGCGGGGCTTGCCTTACCGAAGAGGTTGCTTGGCTCCGGGAAAAAGTCTCTCCTGGTTTTTACCAAGTCGTCGGGGTGGGAACACGACGTGGTAAAGAGGATAGACGGACGCCCCAGCATCGTTGAAAAGGCGGTGACCGCTCTCGGAGAGCGACATGGCTTTCAGGTGAGTTCCTCCAAGGACGGACGAATCTTCGATTCGAAAGACTTCCGGAAGCACGCGGCGGTCCTCTTCTTCACCACTGGAGATCTGACCAAGCCGGGCACGGACGCGAATCCGCCCATGACGCCGCACGGCAAACGGGCATTGCTCGACGCCGTGCACGGGGGACTGGGTTTTGTGGGTGTCCACGCGGCCAGCGACACGTTCCACACCGAGCCGGACCCTGAAGACAGGTCGAATCGTTACGTCGCGCACGGCGAACAATCTGATCCCTATCTACGAATGCTAGGTGGCGAGTTCATCGTCCATGGCAGCACTCCCCGGCTGCAGACCGCGAATCTCAGTATGAAGGACACAAAATTTCCTGGACTCGAAGGTGTGACATCGCCGGTCAGTTTCACCGAAGAGTGGTACTCGCTCAAGGATTTTATGCCGGATCTCCACGTGATTCTTGCGCTTGAGACCCAGGGGATGAAAGGCGAGTGCTATCAACGCCCTCCCTATCCAGTGACGTGGGCGCGAATGCATGGCAAAGGACGAGTGTTTTATACCGCGCTAGGCGACCGCCCGGAAAACTGGTCGGATACGCTCATGTTGAATCTCCTGACCGGTGGAATTCGCTGGTCCATGCATGACGTAAACGCTTCCCTGGACAAGAATCTCGCTCAGGCTACACCCGGTTATTCCGAGATCCCTCCAAAGCCCCAGCGCAAAGAGTAAGAGGTTCTGGTCTTGATCGTAGGGGTAGTTTAGTTACAACGAAGGATTTTCTTTGCGTCCTTTGCGGTCGACTTGGCGACCTTTGCGGTTAAAAGCTCTTAACCGCAAGGAGCGCAAAGACCTCGCAAAGAGCGCAAGACACGCGATTAGACGCCGCCTACGCGGGGCCGCGCAAGAAGCGTCGAATGCCGAAGTCGTAGACCGCGGCCCCCACGACGCCGCCCACCAGCGGGGCCACGATCGGCACCCACCATATTCTGCTGCCGTCAGTCATCCCGTTATTGCGAAAGCCGGCGACGACTGTGAACAGTCGCGGACCAAAGTCGCGTGCCGGATTAATCGCATATCCGTGCATCCCCCCAAAGCTCATGCCGATCGCCACCACCACCAGCCCAACCATCAGTGGAGCCAGATTCGCTCCCGGAGGCAAATTGAATTCGTCGGTGATGGCGAAAATGAACAGCAACAGCAGAGCGGTGCCGATCACCTGGTCTAAAAACCCTGCTTGTGGCCAGGCTGGAAATGCAGGGAAGGTCGTGAAAATCCCCGCTGTCCTCTCCAATTGCGGATCCACGTGGTGGAAAGCCGGCAGATAGTTGCGATAGACCAGGGCCGCGCCCACGAACGCTCCAGCAATTTGCGCGATCGAGTAAGGCAAAACTTTGCGCCAGGGAAATCCTCGGAACAGCGCCACGGCCAGGGTGACCGCAGGATTCAGATGCGCCCCGGAAATCCTTCCAGCAACATAGATCCCCATAGTCACCCCAAGTCCCCAGCCCAGGGTGATGTTGGTGTAACCGCCATGGATCACTTCGCCCGGCGTCTGGGACGGAAACAGTACCACCATGGCGACTACCCCATTTCCCAGCAGGATGAGCACGAAGGTGCCAAGGAATTCGGCAATCAACTCCGCCACCAGCGGGAACTTGGCGTTCATCAAGGTGCTCCTGTATCGACCTCAGGATAGAAGGGTCGCGAGGTAGTCTAACAATGAATGCCGGGGCCAGAAGCGGAAAATGCAGACCAAATCCGGGAAAGGACGCAAACAGGTATCCAGGATACTCAGCGAGAAACAACAAGGTGGAAGAACGCGAGTGTGGGGTGGGAGACGGGAATTGAACCCGCAACGTCCGGAGCCACAGTCCGGTGCTCTACCGATTGAGCTACTCCCACCGTATCTTAACGATTATAGCAATTGGGCTGAGAGGCTGTTGGAACGGAGAGGGGGAGGGTATGCGGGGAAACTGCTGTGCGTCTAGGGACGGCCAACGCCTACGTACTCGAATCCCATGGCGCGCAGACGTACCGAGTCGAGAAGATTCTTGGTATCTACGATCACCGGACGCTTCAGCAGGTGCTTGATGCGATCGAAATCGAGGCCGCGGAACTCGGGCCAGCCGGTGCCGACCACCAGGGCATCCATGCCCTCGCAGGCAGCGTAAGGCGTTTCGCAATAGTGGACGGTGCCGTTGAGCTCCATGCGCGCATCCGGGATGGCCACCGGATCGTAAGCGCGAACCCGGGCGCCGCGCGCGACCAGGTTCTTCGCCAGCAGCAACGAAGAAGAGCCAGCCACGGAATTCGTATTCGGCTTGAAAGCCAGGCCCAGTATGCCGACGTCCTTGTTCTGCACCGATTTCACCATGGTCGAGATCTTGTCCACCAGGCGGTCAGCCAGGCTGTGATTCACTTCCCGCGCAGCGCTTAACACTTTGAGCGAAACTCCCTTTTGGCGCGCCAGTTCGGCCAGCGATTCCATGTCAGACTCGGCAAACAGTCCACCCATTC
>JBGQIG010000240.1:0-5271 GCA_041498365.1 Terriglobia bacterium
ACCCGGTGATAACCTTCATCTCCTGCCAGTCGTACGGAAATTCTCTGCCGCAATCCAGACATGCGACATAGGTGCCAGTCAGCGCGGCCGCCGAATTGCGGCGCGCAGCCGGCTGCCTGACCGTGATCGGAAAACTGTAGTCAGAATGTTTGCAACCGAAGAAAGTATCGAATAATTTCGCGATCATGCTGCCTCCCCGAACGCCCTCAACCGAGGGCATACAACCTCAATAAACACTTAGATTCACATTTGCTGAAAAAGGTTCTGGGACAATACGAGATGGACGAATGGTGGAAATTGTAGGAGTTGGAAGTGCTTCTCAGATCAGCGGTTTAGCCCAGCGCTCCCGTGCACCCTTTTTCTGCGATCGAGGCTGACGAAGGCAACCCCAAGTCTGAAAGGGGGATCAGGCTTGCCGGGGGCCAGTCTTCTTGTGGGCCTCACACTTCGCCACGATGGCGGAGCGTAGACGGTCGCGCAAATCGTCGGGTAGTTCGTAGAGTTGGGAGTCGCGGTAAATCTCGATGGTCTTCTTGGTGGTGTCGCAGACGACGTAGCAGTTGTGACACCAGGCGAGATGATCTTCGAGTTCGGCCTTGGTGCGATCGTCCAGGACGCCGTCCAGATAGTTTGTCAGCTCCTGCAAAAACTCAGAACACTTCACTGTTTGGCATCTCCACTCTCAGGCTTCTGAAAGTAACGACTGAGCCGTTCCCGCAACTGCAACCGAGCCCGCAGGAGCCGCGACTTGACCGCGGGTATGCTGAGGTCCAAGGCATCGGCTGTTTCCTCGGTGGAAAGACCCTCAACGTCGCGCAGCACAAAAACCGTACGAAAACTTGGCGGAAGCCCCTGAATGGTCTTGCTCAGAATTTCCCGCAACTCCGCCTGGTTGTATTGTTGTTCCGGATTCGGGCTCCAATCCGCGACTTCTCGCGGAACCGAATCTTCCTCGGTCTTGACCTCTTCATCCAGCGATACCATGCGTTCGGGCCGACGGCGCCGCAACTTCATCAGCGCTTCGTTGACCGCAATGCGCACCAGCCAGGTGTAAAACTTGGACTGGCCCTGAAACTGATTCAGGTTGCTGTATGCCTTGAGGAACGCATCCTGCACCACGTCTTCCGCGTCTTCGCGGTTCTGCGTGATGTGTTGTGCAATGCGAAACACATTCCGGTCGTACCGCCGGACCAGTCCCTCAAAAGCTGAAACATCGCCGCTCTTAGCGGCCTGAACCAGCGCCAGTTCATCGCTGACGGGTTCACTTACATTCTGTTGGATGGCTGTCATCTTTCTTCCGATGCAACAATTTTCAGGCCGTTGGCGCGCAAGAGAAATGTTATTTTACTTGGTAACCCGCCTTCTGGCTTAACTGTTTTGACGTATCTATCCCGGGGCGGTTTGCGATAAATTCCAAGGAGTGGCGATTCCGCACTAGAACACGTCCTTACGTGACCGGAAAACACGGGTCAAGTGGCCATATAATCAAGGTTTAACCAAGATGAAGGGCAAAAAAGGCGGATCCAGCGGCCGCAATGCTGACCTGACCATGGCAGAAAGCAGCGGAGTCGAACAAATCGTCGAGAGAGTCGTGTCCCAAGTCTTGGAGAGCCATGTCCCGCAATTGCAGGAGGAGTTGGTACGTCGGGTTCTGGAGGAACTTCCACAAACATCAGGAGCGGCGACTGCGGGCGTTTCCGGGGAGAGTGGAGCAGCCAATCTGCTGAAGGCGATCTCGGCCATTCAGGCGGGCACGACGCAACGGGAGATTTTGCGGACGCTGCTGGACAATACGGTGCGCTACAGCGGACGCGGCGCGCTATTCGTGGTCAAAGCCGGCGCCGCCACCGGCTGGCAGGGACGAGGCTTCACCCGGGACGGCGACGACACCATCAAAGATTTTGCACTCAACGTAAGCACGGGAGTCCCGGAACAGGCTCTGCGGTCACGAATGCCATTCAGTGGGGCAACGGCCGACATCGATCCAGAATTTGTTTCACAATTCGGTGCGCCGGCCGATGACCAGGTGCTGGTGCTGCCCCTGTTGCTGAAGGAAAAAGTTGCGGCGTTGGTCTACGCCGACGCCGGCGTTGATCCCAGTGGAAAGCTGGACACTGCCGCCGTGGAGTTGCTGGTTCTGGCCACCAGCGCTTGGCTGGAAGTTGCCTCCCTGCGTAAACAGGCGCAGAAAGAGGAGAGCGCAGAGGCTGCCAGCGAAAGAACTGAAAGTGCGCCACCGGTGCATGCAGTTCCTGCCCACTCTGACCCTTTCGCAGCGCATGCTCCGAAGCATGTCGCAGCCGTTGCCGAACCGGCTCATGCCGCGCCGGTTGAAGCCGAGCAGCCGGTGGCGGTGGTGCAAACCGAGCCAGTCGCGACACACGCAGCCGCAGCTCCCGCTCCCGCGACCGACGCGTTTGCCAACCTTTCGCAGGAGGACGCGGACGCCCATCGCAAGGCGCAGCGCTTTGCCCGTTTGCTGGTGGATGAAATCAAGCTCTACAACCAGGCCAAAGTCGCTGAGGGACGCAAAAACATGGATTTGTACGACCGGCTCAAAGAAGACATCGAAAAGAGCCGGGCGACTTACCAGAAACGCTACGGCAATACGGTGGCCGGCGGCGCCGACTATTTCAGCCAGGAATTGGTTCGCAGCCTGGCCGAGGACGATAATTCCATCATGGGCGCCAATTTTCGGCGAAATTAACCAGAGTGGTCTTTCATCGCTGGCAATCGATCCTGATTCGAATTTCTTTGATCGGGGCAGTTTTGTGCGTCGATCTGCTGCCTTTGACTTTGCCCGCTGCCGCACAGTCCTCCAGCAGGAAAGTCCAATCCACCAAAAAGCAGCGCGGCAAGGTTAGCCCTAAACGGCGGGGTCGCTCGTCGCCTCGGTTGCGGCGGATGCACCAGGCGTTTGTGGCCTCCGCGAGCCTGAAGCCGATGGCGCGGCAACTGCTGCAGGACCGGACGCCCGCCGCCTACGCGGGTGTGGAAGCCTATGCACGGCGTCACACCAGGGAAGACGCAGGCGCGCTGGCCTGGCTGGTGCTGGGATCTGCGCATGTCCTCGATCACGACTACGCAAAAGCGGTCGATCCCCTTAACCGGGCAAAACCCCTGGCTGGAGATCTGGGCGACTACGTCAGCTTTTATCTCGGTACCTCCTATTTTCAGACCGGGCGGATAACCGAGGCTATAACAACCCTTGGGGATTTCGACAAGGCGTTTCCAGAGTCACTGTTGGCGCGCGACGCGCGCGTCTTATATGCCACCGCCTTGGTGGCGGCAGGCCGCTCGCAGGATGCGGTCACCCTCCTCGAGGCCGACCGGCAGCCGCCGCGCGCAGATCTGGAATTAACCCTGGGACGGGCCTACGCGGCAGCGGGACAGCCGGCAAAGGCCACCGATATCCTGAGAAACTTGTACATCACCATGCCACTGAGCGCGGAGGCCGGCCAGGCTGATGTCGAACTCAAGAAACTGGCCCCGGCCACGCCTTTGCCTCCCCTGGGGCTGAATGGCCGCAGAACGCGCGCCGATCTCCTGGCCAAGGGAAAGCGCTTTAGTGAAGCGGCCGACGAGTATCGCGATTTGCTCAATGCGGTGGATCCGAGTGATCGTCCCGAGGTGCAATTGGCGCTGGCTGTGGCTTTGCGGCGCTCTGGTCAAAACAAGGAAGCGAAAAAGGTGCTGGAAACGTTGGATGGTTCAGCGCCTGAGATCAACGCCCAACGGCTTTTCAATCTCGGAGAGGTGGCTCGCGCCACCGATGATGACGAAGGCTTCTTGCGGAACGTGGGAGAGTTGCGCCAGGCCGCGCCCACCAGCTTCTGGCTGCAGCAAGCGTTGCTTACAGCCGGCAATTTCTACCTTCTGAAACCCGACTACGACAAGGCGATTGATGCATATCGAGAGTTGCAGCAACGCTTTCCAAATGCCGGCCGTGCTTCGTACGCACACTGGAAAGTGGCATGGCTGAGCTTGCGTCAGGGCAGGACTGCTGAGGCCAAGGCCGGGTTTGAGCGACAAATAGCTCTCTATCCGGCCTCCGCGGAAGTTCCAGCCGCGCTGTATTGGCGGGGGCGGCTGGCTGAAGAAGACAACGACGCGGCTATGGCGCGCGCTTACTACCAGAAACTCTCCGAACGTTTTCGCAACTTCTACTATGGCGACTTGGCCCGCCGCCGGCTGCGAGAAAATACGGCTGAGGGCGATCCTCCGCGCTACGCCCTGCTGGACCGGGTTCCTCCGATTAGCGCGGGGATCAACATCTTGGTGAGTGAGCCGCCGGTCGACAACCTGCGCTATCAGAAGGCACAACTGCTGGAGAACGGCGCGCTGGTGGATTTTGCCGTGCGCGAACTGCAGGCCGCCGGCAATGAAGACAAAGGGAACTGGGTTACCGCGGAGACGGCGCGGCTCTATCAGGACGCGGGACGCTACGATGGCGCGATTCAAACATTCAAACGTGCCGTGCCTAACTATTTCGCGGTGGACTTGCCCGTCTTGCCACGCGCTTACTGGGAGGCCCTGTTTCCCAAGCCGTTCTGGCCCGATTTGAAGAAGTTCTCCTCGCAGAATGCTCTGGATCCATATCTGGTCGCCTCCCTGATCCGGCAGGAGTCAGAGTTCAATCCCAGCGCGGTATCTCGGGCCAATGCAGTCGGGCTGATGCAGTTGCTTCCCAAGGTCGGCAGCGCGGTCGCGAAGCAAGTGAAACTGAGGCACTTTTCTACGGCGCAATTGTTTACTCCCGAAGTGAACCTGCAGTTGGGAACCCGCTATTTCCGTGAGATGGTGGACAAGTTTGGCGCGTTCGAGTACGCGCTGGCCGCGTACAACGCCGGTTCGAACCGAGTCGATGACTGGCAGGAACAGGGGAAATATCGCGACCCGCAGGAGTTTGTCGAGTCCATCCCATTCACCGAAACCCGGGAATACGTCCAGGCCATTCTCAGGAATGCCAACGTGTATCGGCAGTTGTACGGGGCGCCGTAGGCCCCAATCCAGAGGCTGATTCGTGACTTCCTTCCTGTTACGTTTTTTTACAATCTTTTCTTATTCCTCAAGGCCGGGCGAGGATTAAGATGTCGGTCTCTGCGATGTAGATCGACTTTACTGAGGATTGAATTTCTACCCGGCCAACGGTCGCAACAGGAAGGAGACAATTTTCATGACAGCCTCTTCACAAGCAATCCCACACGGGTTTCACTCCATAACTCCGAGTCTGGTAGTCCGCAATGCAACCGCCGCGATTGAATTCTACAA
>JBGQIG010000241.1:0-5216 GCA_041498365.1 Terriglobia bacterium
CCACCGATTACGTCAACGATTTCGCCCACGTTCTCGATCCGGGAACAATCGCGCAACTGGATGACATTTGTCAGCAGATCGAGCAGAAGGCCCACGCGCAGATTGCGGTGGTAACCATAAATTCCCTGGATGACGCCGACATTGAAAGCTACGCCGTCGACCTGTACAAGAAGTGGGGCATTGGCAGCAAGGCCACGGAACACGGAGTACTGATTCTCCTGGCGGTGCGGGACCGGAAATACCGGATCGAAGTAGGTTACGGCCTGGAACCGATCCTTCCCGACGGCAAGGTCGGTGGCATCGGCCGCGAGGCCGTTCCGCTGCTCAAACAGAACGACTACAGCGGTACCGTCTTACTGATGACATCGAGAGTCGCCGACGTCATCGCGCAGGATGCCGGCATCCAACTGACAGGGCCGCGCCCTCAATTCGCCACCCAACCCGAGGATGAACCAGGTTCCGGGACGTCAGTCGGAAGAATCGTAGTTCTTGCCATTATTGTCTTGCTCCTGCTGTTCACTCCGCTGCGCAAAGTCCTTTTCTGGTTCCTTCTCTTTGGGGGAGGTGGCGGCGGACACCACGGGGGCGGCGGCTGGGGTGGCTACAGCGGCGGCGGGGGTTTCGGTAGCGGTGGTGGCGGTTTTGGTGGATTTGGTGGCGGCAGTTCGGGCGGTGGCGGCGCCAGCGGGGGATGGTAGTTGAACTCATACTGCCGGCGCCGGTGCGGTTTTTATGGGTGCGTCTCGCTGCCGTCGCCGAGGGCAAGATGCCCTCGGGACAGCCGCCGGGACGGCGGTGCTACTGAATGCACCGCAGGAGGTTTCGGAAAATGGTCGCAGAAAAACAGATCGACGAATTCGTGAATCGCATCAAGCGGGCAGCGGGAGCAAACCTCCAGAGCGTCATTCTGTACGGTTCAGCCGCGGCGGGAGAATTCCATCCCGAGTTCTCCAACCTGAATTTGCTCTGCATCTTGCGCGAGACTTCGTTTTCCAACCTTTCCGCAATTGCGCCCGCAGTCGAGTGGTGGCGTCGCCAGAAACATCCCGCGCCCCTGGTCCTGACTCAGAAGGAACTGGAACGCTCCGCTGACGTGTTCTCGATCGAATTGTTGGACATGCAGCAGCATCACCGTGTCCTTTTCGGCGACGCCAACCTGCTGGCCGGGTTGCGAATCCCGATGCATCGGCATCGCGCGCAGGTGGAGTACGAGCTGCGCCAGAAGCTCATCCTGCTCAGGGAACGCCTGTTGGAGGCAGCAGGGAATGACCGGGCTCATTGGGAACTGCTCCTTGGCTCGGTATCGGCATTCGCTACTCTGTTCCGGCACGCGCTGCTGGCGATGGGCGACACTTCTCCCCATTCGAAACGCGAAGCCATTCAGATACTAGCGACTCGAGTTCCATTCGAGCCGTCCGCTTTCCTGCAATTGCTTGACATTCGCGAACACAAGGCGGACCGCAAGCAATTCGACGTGAAAGATGTTTTCACCCGTTATCTGGCTGCCGTGCAGCAGGTGACCGCGACAGTGGATACAATGCTGGATGCATCCGGGGCGGTCCAGGGCTGAACCATCTGCGATTTCTGATTCGGGAGGGATATATGAGCAAAGGGTTGATCGTGATCATCGTCCTGGTTCTCATTGCGCTCTTTGCCTTCGGGCAGTATGTGAGTGTCCGCAATACGCTGGTAACCAAGAATGAGGCGGTGAAAGCCTCCTGGTCGCAGGTGGACATTGTGCTGCAACGCCGCGCCGACCTGATCCCCAACCTGGTCGAGACCGTGAAAGGCATTGCCCAGCAGGAGCAGACCGTCTTCGGCGACATCGCCAAGGCCCGCTCCGCCTTGCTTTCCGCCGGCACCCCCGCAGACAAGATTGCCGCCAACCAGCAACTGGACGGCGCCCTGGGCCGCCTGCTGGTGATCGTGGAGAACTACCCGCAGTTGAAGTCGAACGAGAACTTTCTGCGCCTGCAGGATGAATTGGCCGGGACCGAAAACCGCATCGCGGTCGAACGTAAGCGCTACAACGACACGCTGCAGGACTACAACACCTATATCCAGAAATTTCCCAACAACATCTTTGCCGGTTGGGCAGGGTTCAAGCCCAACGATGCGTACTTTGCTGCGGCGGAGGGATCGCGGCAGGCGCCTAAAGTCAATTTCGCGCCGCCGAGTTCAGCTCCGCAGGCTGCGCCTCAACCCGCACCCGCGAGATAGCGTGGAAGCTGATTTCGCAGTCGAACTTGGGGCGGACGATGAGACGCTGGATCTGCCTTGGGCCGCCGCCGAAGGTGGCCCGCGCTATTACGATCTGAAGCGCCAGCCGGAGCTTCTCCTCGAGGTCGACGAGGCCCGGCGGGTGCCTGAACTGGGCGAGTTTCTCGCCGCCGTAAACTCGGCCGCCTGCATTCTGGAAACCGCCAAATGTGATGCTTGGTTGAGTACGGAGATCACACCTGAAGAGGAGATCTTCGGGGTCGCCTGCAAATTTGGCTGCTATGTTGATTTCCTGTTCGCGCGCGAGGACTCGCGCTTTTCCTTCGTCGAACATGAGCAACTGGCGAGGCGGATTACGCAGCTTCTGAAACGCGTTCCTGAGATCCCGGCAGCCGCCGAATTGATGATCCGGCGGTGCTTTTATCACTCAGCAGACGAGATTCGGGACGGGTTCTACGTCAC
Organism: Terriglobia bacterium; assembly: GCA_041498365.1. Taxonomy (GTDB): domain Bacteria; phylum Acidobacteriota; class Terriglobia; order Terriglobales; family Acidobacteriaceae; genus JAIQFF01. The sequence continues at coordinate 2,683 of JBGQIG010000241.1, forward strand.
GTTCTATCTTTTCGGGTACGCGGACGGCGAACCCCAGGCCCGGCAGCGCTGGGCTATTGCCCTGAAGCTCGTAGAGAATGCGATTCGGCAGATTTCGGCGGAGGCGCGCTCCAAACCGTAAATCAAAAACCCTTAACCGCAAAGGGCGCCAAGGAAGCGCAAAGAACGCAAAGAAATTCTTGTCTTTTCTTTGCGATCTTTGTGGATTTTCTTCGCGAACTTTGCGGTAAGTCCTTTTTTGACGGAAACCACTCAGCTCACCGCCGCCGGCCGTCGAGCCCATGCCAGCAATTCCGCCCCGCGCCCCTTCAGCCTGGTGCGCAGTACTGACAACAGCAGCATGGCCAGAAAGATGGTCAGGAGTCCAAGCGAGGCCGTGCGAAGGTTAACCGAGTGCTTGGGCAGAATGGAAAATCGCCCGTACACGAACTCAATGTGGACCCAGTAGACCAGCAGAGAAGTCTGCCCCAGCTGTATCAGCGGGCTGAAGCCCCACTGGCCCAGGCCCCAGCGGCACCACAAGTAAGCGGCGGCCAAAATTGCCAGCAGCAAACCTGCTCGAATCAGGAAAAAATTAGGACTCGTGTGCCAGAAATCGTAGACCGAATAAACTTGCCAGGGTCGCGCATCCATCCATCGCGCCAGGTAAATCACGCCCACTCCCGCTGCCCCAGCCATTGCGAACGCTGCGGCTTCGCGCTTGCGAGCCCAGTCGCTAAGAAGAAAGAAGCCAACCGCTAGGCCGGCGAACGCGAAAGCCGTCCAGGGAAAGATAGGGAAAAGCCACGCCTGCGGCTGGCCGAGATTGTGTACACCGTCGATGTAGGACTCGAGCGGCCAGGGCAACCATTGCGGGCGCCAGGTCGTCCAGAGTGGTGGCGTCAGCAGAGAGATCAGCAGAGCGGTTCCGGCTGCAGTCGCTCCCAGAGCTTGCCGAATAAGGGATGCGCGGCTCACCTTGAGCACGATCCAGCACACCACGCCCATCAACATCATGGAGAGGCCGATTGTATTCAGGATGTCCACCCGCAACAGATCGCTCCAGGGAGCCCATCCCCAGGCGATGAGGTATTCCTGCAGGCGGAACAGAAGCCCGAGCCCCAGGATCTCCGCGCCGCGCCGGATAGTTGTGCGCGCAATCTGGTTCGGGGGGAAACCTTTCTGCCGCATCTTGTCGGTGATCAAAGCAAAGGAAATTCCCGCCAGAAAGAGGAACAAAGGCGCGGGCAGGGTCCCGCCCAGCTGCGACCACATGAAAAACGTCGTCTTGCGTGCATCGGCATTCAGCCAGGAGTCGTAGCAGTGGGTTTGAAACATCAGGACGCAGGCCAGGCCTCGCATCCAGTCAATGTAGGCGAGACGAGATGTAGTGGGGGCGGCCATGCCAAAGACAACGCGAAAGTATAAGCCCCGCGAAATGTAGGCGCGAGCGTCCCGCTCGTTCAGGATCGGCAATCCTTCAGCCTGGCGAAAACGAGCGGGAAGGGCGCCACGGTGGGATTGGGCTTCCGAGCGAAATCACCAGCGAAACATAGTGCCTTGCCACCCTGCACGAGCGGGACGCTCGCCCCTGCATTTATGGCACGGTCACCGTAACCGACGCCATGCTGCGCCCGAACTGGTTCGTGGCGTAGAGAGTGTAGGTAGTGGTTTGAGTTGGGTTCACGGTCAGGCTGGTGCCGCGCACCGCCCCGGCCTGCGGAGACACAATGACGTAAGAGGCGTTGCTCACGTCCCAGGACAAGGTCACGCTGCCGCCTGAGTTAACGCTGGACGGGGTGGCAGTGAAACTGGCGATCCCCGGAGCAGTGCCTTGCGGCAGATTGGAAGCGGTGTAGATCGGGTTCATTTGCACCACTTCAAACGCCGAGGCCGGTACCTGCGAAAGATCGTGCAGTTCGTCGTTGTTCCAACGACTGTCAGGCGCGCCGCTAATGTACATGGCACTGCCATTGTCAGCCATGATCAAACCGTACTTCTTCATCGCGTTCAGGATGACCTTCACGTTGGTGGAGAATCCGGAAATGTCGTAGCCCGCCTTAAGCCGCAGGCGCATGCCCATGGGCGGCGCATTCGAACTGCTGGAGTTTGCTGCCCAATGCGTCGCCGGCAACACAACCGCGGCTCGGCTCTGCGGCAAGGTGAAGCGGATCGCATGCTGAATCTGGCCGGCGGCTACTTCGTCGTAGCGAACCAGGCCGGGAAAAATCGGCAGACCCGCCGCATCCGCAGACGTCCAGGTCCAGGGGCGCTGCTCGTTAGCCAGCAGGTCCCAGACCGCTGCCGAGCCGGCATTCCAGCTTCCGTTGCTGTTTGGGAACGAACTGAAGAACTCGTACAGAAAGCAGTTGCTGTTATCCAGCACCAGCACATGGCGATCACCGTTGCCGGGATTAGGATCGCCCTCGATCGCCGCATTGCCCGGAATCGGCATCGGACCGGGATCGCTTTCCGAGCCATAGGCAGTGAAATTGACGTTCACCTTCGCCTGGCTTCCGCCCACCACCACGTAAGGGATCCCAATATTCGAGCCC
>JBGQIG010000242.1:0-5205 GCA_041498365.1 Terriglobia bacterium
ACGTTGCTGAACCCGACGTTGGCACTGAACGGAATGTTGGTGCCGGCGTTATACATGTCGTTGCCCTGAATGCGCTCGTACATGGTGCCGAAGCCGCCACGAATGACCGTATTCCCCCGGCCTGTCAGGTCATAGGCAAAGCCGATGCGCGGACCGAAGGCGGCCCAGTGATTTTCCACCAGACCTTTAGGCGTACCGTTAAGACCATCGATGCCGATTCCGTTCACATAGAACTGATAGCCCTGCAATATCGCATTGGGGCTCGTGCCCAGAGCTGCCGCTGGACCGCTAATGGTACCGTCCGGATTAAAGGTAGCTGCCACTGCAGGGTCATAGAGCCCGGGATAGAAGTTCGACGTGCGGTGGTTCGTCTCGTAGGTGTGCGGAACTCCGTCCCACCGCAGTCCAAGGTTCAGAGTGAGCCGGTTGTTCACGCGCCAGTTGTCCTGGATGTACGCAGCCCAGGAAACGTTGTTCCAGTGGCCATTGTCGTGAACTGCGTCTTCGGAATATGAGTTGGCGTAGCCGAGCAGGAAATCGGCGAAGTCGCTGCCGGTGTAGAAGCCGTTGAAACCGAAGTTGCCCTGGGTGCTGGCGAACACGTCCTGGATCTTCTTGTAAATGGCCCAACTGCCGCCAAACTTGAATTGGTGCGCACCCTTGGTCCAGGAAACGTCGTCGCGAATCTGATAGTCATCCGCCTTGTTGCGCCAGGGGGTCCAATTGGCACTGTATTGCGCCCCGGTTTGTTTGCTCAGGTTGATGGTGGGAATTCGATCGAGTTCGTTGGGGCCTGTAAACACGCGGTTAAAGGAGAAGCCTGAGGGTGCCCCTAGCGGCGCCCCCAAAAACGCCTGGGGAATGATATTGATCCGGTTGCCGTTGTAGTTGAAAGCAACCTCGTTGAGCAGCGTGGGGCTGATGATGTGGGTGGCATGTACCACGGCGCTGTACGAGGGATTGCCGAAGGTATTGCCGATCGTGGGTACGTTGTCGCCGCTCCACATGGTGGTGCCGAACGACTGTGAAATCTGTTCGGCAATGAAGTGTCCGAAGACGGAGAACTTATCATTGAATCGATGATCGGCTCGAACAACCTCTTCTTTTACGTAGGTGGGAGAATTATTACCACCCTGGAATTGCGCCCCATTGGTTGGCGCCGGGAAGATGCCGGCGTTGAGCAGCGCTTGCGCATTGGCATCCAGCAGGCTCGGGGCAATGGCTCCGGCATTGAAGGGTACCTGCAGCGCGGCGTCGGGAGCGCCAGCCGTGCAACCGCTAAGCGCCTGAGCCGCAGCTGCAAAGCGATTCTGTTCGGCCGTCGAAAGCTGGCAGGAGAACGGAGCGTGCAAGTCCGCCAGGCCTAGTCCAGACGAAGTGAAATTGCCACCGTAGGTGCTGGTAAGGGGAACAGTTCGGTTGAGCACGCCCCCCTGAATCAGGCGGCGCCACTCCATGTTGTAGAAGAAGAATGTCTTGTGATCGCTCCTCCAGAAATCCACCGGCCCACCGACGTTAAAGCCGAAAGTGTTGAACCGCAGTTCGGCTTTGGGGCTCGGTTCGCGGTTGAAGTAGTTGCGCGCCTGGATAGCATCATTGCGCAGGAACTCCCACGCCGAAGCATGAAGCGTTGTCGTTCCCGACTTCAGAACCGTGGTCATGGTTGCGGCGGAGGAGAGACCGTATTCGGCGCTGTAGTTCGAACTGAGGATGCGGAACTCGGCGAGAGAATCTATGGAAGGCATGACGCTGAAAGTGCCTGCCCCACCGCGATCCAGGTTTTCGCCTCCATCCAGCAGATAGATGTTGTGACCGGGACGATTGCCGTTAAAGCTGACGTTGGCATTCCCACCGACCGGGGTGGGAGTTTGAAAGTCATCCTGCAGACTAGTGGCTCCAGGCGTGAGGTTGACCAGCGTATAGATGCTGCGCCCGTTAGTGGCGAGCTGAGTCACTTGTTTGCCAGTGATCACGCCGCTGATCTCGCCGGAATCGGTCTGCACCCGGACGGCGTTGGCTTCAACCGTAATGGTTTCGCTGGTCGTGCCCATCTTCATGTCGAAGTCAATGCGGGCGCGATCGGCCACATTCAGCACGATGCCATTCTGCTGCGCCGCGCTGAATCCGGCAGCCTCGGCCTTGATGTTATAGTGACCGATCGGAAGGTCTGGAAGGGTGTACTGACCGGCATCGTTGGCCTTGGCGTGCCGAACCTGGCCGGTTTCGACGTGGGTTGCTGTAATCTCCACATTAGGAACCACTGATCCGGATGGATCGGTAACGGTTCCGACGATGGTCGCTTGTTGGGCGAAAGCGGAAAATGACAGGCCAACCATCAGACCGCAGAGAATCACGAGAGTGCGCATAGTGCCGGCAAACGCAAGGTTTCCGGCGCACGTAGACGATGAAGAACTCATGGGTCCACCCCTTCGCTGTTACCCGCTAGATTCTTGACTTCGAGCCACAGACGGTAACGTTAACGGCCCAGACAGGGCTTGTACCTGTATTCGTAGATTGTTGTCAAGCAAATTTTGCATAAGCAGTATCAGATTCATGAATCGAGCCTGCTAGGCCCCTCCTGGCTAGGAGATGCGGGGAGGACCTGTGGGGCCGGCTAAGGGGGTCATCGGCAGCCACAAAAGTGCTCAGACGGGCGGGTGCTGGCCACTATTTTCAAGTGCCGTCCTACAGGACGACTCGAGCCCTAAGGCTGGAATCGTTGAACTTGACATCCGCCAGTCTGAGTTCCCGGAACAGATTCAGATTAGATGACATTACTACTCCCGGACTGACATAGACGGTGGGAGGGAAAGGTACTTTGTTGGTGAGGTGGTCAGCCATGAGCCGCACCGCCAACTGACCCTGACGATGGGGCTGTTGGTAGATCGAGGCAGTGATGATCCCTTTGTGAAAGTAGGCGGCCATTTCCGCAAACAGATCGGTGGTGATCAGTTTTACCTTTCCCGCCAAGCCGCGAGCCCCCAGTGCCCGGCAGACCGGAAGGCAGTTCACCGTGTTTACATAAAGCCCGGCCAGGGAGGGGGCACGACGCAAGAGGTCGAATGTCTTTTGAAAACTTTCCTCCTCGTCCTCATGCCCTTCAATCACGGTGAAGATCTTTCCTCCTGGGCAATGCTGTGGAAACGCTTCTGAAAAACCGTCGGTCTTTTTGCGATGATCTTCCGTCGCCAGCATGCCCGCCACTACGGCTACATGCGAACCTGGCGGAACAAACTTGCCCATCAGTTCGCCGGCAAGACAGCCGTTCAGGCGCGGCTCCACACACACAATGGTGGAGCGCCGGCTTTCGGGAGCGTCAGTGGACACGCAGACCACCCGGATCCCTTTTTCCTCGGCCTCGTCAATCAGCGGTTTGAGACCTTTCGGATTTCCTGCCGTCAGGATGATGCCGTTGACACCACTCTGAACCAGATCTGAGAAGGATTCCGTGTCTCCTTCTCCCAGCACTTGCACCGGGCGGTTGACGAACTGGACGCCAAACTGGGCCACGCGTTTGGCCTCGTCGAGCACTCCGCTCCAAAGTTCGTCGTAGAAAAAATGGATCTCGCGAGGTATGCAGACTCCGATGCGAGCGCTGCTCCGGGCCACCGATAACGCCCGCGCAGCCAGATTCGGCGTGTACCCGATGCGTCTCGCGATCTGCAAAATTCTCTGCCGGGTGGACTCCTTGATACCGCCGCGTCCGTGCAAGGCACGGTCGACGGTTCCGATCGAGACGTCGGCCAACTCCGCGATCAAGTGGATCCCGCGTCTTTCTTTCTTCATCCGCATGTCCCGGTCCTTTGCCGGTCCTGACACCTTTTCGGTTTCTGCCTTTACCGCAGTCGTGGTCGCCGGCAACAAAACCAGGGTACGCCCTTTACGTGCACGTTCACGATGCTATACTCCAACGCGATTTACGTCGATACCCCCATGCCCGCAGCCATGCTGACGGTCCTGAATTTGCTTCCGCCACGGGGCCGCAGGTTGCTCTTGCCCGCCGGCAGAAATTGCCGGAACGGCCGGGGTCCAATCCGGACCGGCGGGGCCAGTTCATGACGCGGGCCCTCGCAAAGCAGAGCAAAGCATACCGTGCGGCGGTGTTGCTCGCCGCGCTGTTCGTCGCTCCGGTGATCGCAGGTCAGGAGCGGGGCCATCTGGAGCCGGGTCATCAGGAGCAAGACCAGAAGACCGGGTCGTCTCCGGGTATGGGAGTTTCGACCGGGGCCGCACATCCCGCTGTTAAGGACTCCAAGTCCCGGCCAATCACCGCCGGTGGCTTCGTGGACGACGCTCCTGTTGTGTTCGATGACATCACGAAGCCGGCGGGTCTAGAGAAATTTCATCACCGCTCCGGCACGCCGGAAAAAAGATCGATTATTGAGACTCCCGGGTCGGGCGTAGCATTGCTCGACTACGACAACGATGGTTGGCTCGACATTTATTTTCTGAACGGTTCCACGCTGGCCGCGGTGAAGGGTAAAGAGCCTCCACCTCGAGCCATGCTCTTTCACAATAATCACGATGGTACATTTTCCGATGCCACCGGCAAGGCCGGTGTTGCCAACGAGCGTTGGGGATTTGGCGTGGCCGTGGGCGACTACGACAATGACGGTTGGCCGGACATCTACGTCGCCAACTTCGGCAAGGACCGGCTGTATCACAACAATCGCGACGGCACGTTCACTGACGTCGCGGAGAAGGCTGGGGTTACCCTGGGCGGTTGGTCTGCCGGACCTACCTGGGGCGACTATGACCACGACGGCCGACTGGATCTGTTTGTACCGGGTTATGTGAAGTTTGATGCCGACCATCCACCGATTGCAGGACAAGGCAGTATTCCTCCCAATTTTTGTCAATTCCGAGGAATCGCTGTGATGTGCGGCCCGCGGGGCCTGCCAGGAGAACGCGACCATCTGTTCCACAATAACGGTGATGGCACGTTTACCGACGTCAGCGTGAAAGCAGGCGTCTCCGACCCCGACGGCTACTACGGTCTGGCCGCTGTTTTCGTCGATGTGGATGACGATGGATGGGTGGACATTCTGGTCGCCAACGATTCCACGCCAAACTATCTATACCGCAACCGGCACAACGGCACGTTTGAAGATTTCAGTTACGGTTCGGGATTCGCGCTGAGCGAAGATGGTCGGGAGCAGGCTTCAATGGGAATAGGCGTGGGGGATTACAACCGCGATGGAAAAG
>JBGQIG010000243.1:0-5200 GCA_041498365.1 Terriglobia bacterium
AAGCTCGGGGCAGTCGCTGCGCCATTCCAGGGTGGTTAGAAGCGCGGACCACGGAGCGAGGAACGCGAGCTCATCGCCAGCGGCCCGGCATTGGCCGGCGAAAGCACTTGCCCACCAGTTCGCTTCGCTGTCGGAGCCGGGCTCGAGGGCATCGACCACATTCGCAGCGGACGACATTAACGCCTCGAGGTTCAACCGGGCGGCGGTGAGCGTCACCGGGGGTGATTCGCAGAGGCATGCCAACTCATTCTGGAGTTGCGCGAGTTGGGTTGCGGCCGTGCCCCGAGCAGCCTCCTGCAGGCCCTCCAGGGTATCGCGGAGCCCGGCAAACAATCGCGCTCCGAGGATCTTGTCATCGGCAACGGCGAGCAGTCCGGGGCGTAACGTCAGCAGACTTGCGGCGAGATTGCCGCTGTCCACGGTCGAAACGTACCTCGGTGTCAGGGGTTTAAGAGATCTTGTGTCGTACCAATTGAAAAAGTGGCCGTGATAGCGTTGCAGGGTTCCCATGGTGTGCAGCGCATTCACCGTGCGTTCGATGAGCTGTCCAGCGGAAACGTAGCCGAAGTCGTAGGCGGACAAATTCGCAAGCAGCGTAAGCCCCATGTTGGTCGGCGAGGTGCGATGGCTGACTACAGCGACTGGGTTTTCCTGATAGTTATCGGGCGGCAGCCAATGATCTTCGGGGCCGACAAAGGTCTCGAAGAACCCCCAGGTCTTGCGGGACAGTTTTCGGAGAAACACGGTCTGGGCAGCCGTCAGCCGTGCTCCGCGGTGGACCAGCGGGCGGCTGATCCACCATGCAATGACCGGCGAAGTGAGCCAAAGTGCGAGTAAGGGTCCAGCACAAGCCAAGGCGGAAGGCCTCAAAACTGCGAGATAAATCGCCGCGACGATCGACAACGCGGGGGCGATCCACATCGTCCGGCAAACGGCGGCCAGATTCGTGCGTTTGCTCAGATCGTGTGAGCTCGACGGATTCCATTCGAGCATTCGCCGGTGTGTAATCCACATCCGCCCCACCGTGCGGAAAATTGCGTCCAGCGTAAAGAACGCCTCATACGGTAGGCACACGAGCGTAAATGCCGCCTGCGCAAAATGCCTTTCCGCCGAGTGCGCTGTGGCCGCGAGGTGCTGACGGAGAAGCACCTCGCTCGGCTTGTGCAGCACATCCAAGACGGAGGCCATTAAGGAAGGAATCAGGACGATCGCAATCACCGCCACCGTCCAGAACCATGCGGCCGGCAGCACCGTCCAGCCCAGGATCAGCAATAGCGCCAGTGCCGAAGGTGTGAGACTACGGCGAAGGTTGTCGAAGATCTTCCACCGGGATAATCCCGAGAGCGGGTTGCGCTGCAAACCCCCGCCGGGGCCGGGGGCGCCTGGCAGAACCCATCGTAGGATCTGCCAATCGCCGCGAATCCAGCGGTGCCGCCGGCTTACGTCCGCGCTGTAGCGAGTGGGATACTCCTCATACAACTGCACATCGCTCAACAGCCCCGCCCGCGCGTAGCACCCTTCCAGAAGATCGTGGCTGAGAATGCGGTTTTCCGGGAAACGCCCGCTCAGTGCCTGTACGAACGCATCTACTTCATAAATGCCCTTTCCGATGAACGAACCTTCATGAAAGAGGTCCTGGTAAACGTCAGATACGGCGCGGGTGTACGGATCGATGCCCGGCTCACTCCCGCACATCCGCGCATAGCGCGAACGGTTGGTACTAGGCAAGCTCGCGGCAACTCGCGGTTGCAAAATACCGTAGCCTTCAACCACACGCTGCTTGTCTGGATCGTAACGCGCACGATTCAGCGGGTGCGCCATCGCCCCCACAAGCTGCCAAGCCGAGTCGCGCGGTAACTGCGTGTCCGTGTCGAGGGTGATGACGTACTTCACGCTGGAAAGAACTCGGGTGTCGCCCACAACGAGGGAGAAGCGATTGCCTGGGTCGCCCCGCAAAAGTGCATTTAAATCGCCAAGCTTGCCCCGCTTGCGCTCGTATCCCATCCACGTCCGCTCGCCAGGATTCCAGCGGCGCGGTCGATGAAACAGGAAGAATGTATCGGAGTTCTTGCCCGGGTACTTGTCGTTCAATTGCTCGATTTTCTGCCGAGCCAGCCGCAACAGTGGTTCATCCTCGGGCAGCGATTCCTGGTCGGCGTCTCGAAAATCAGTGAGCAGGCCCAAGTGCAGGTTGCCGTCTCGATTCGCCAGGAAATGGACTTCCAGCGCCTCGATCAATTTCTCGAGATTGGTTGCGCTGGTGAGTATCGTCGGGACCACCGCCAGCGTGCGCGATTCCGGCGGAATCCCTTTGGAAAAATCCATTCGGGGCAGTAAGTGAGGCGGCGCCAGCAATGTCGCCAGCCAGTTCACCAGGGCTACCGCAAGATGACTGGCGCACATAAGCGAAACTATTCCCATCAGCCCGAGCGGCCAATGATGCAGGCCGCCGGCATACGCCTTTACCAGCAAGCTTCCGGCGATTACCGCCGAAAGTAGGACGATGGCGCCTATGTACAGCAGGAGGGGGAAGCGACAGCCCACCTTGCGAAGAGCCTCCGCCACCGATAAGCGCACCTCTGCCCTTTCTCGGAGCTGCTGTAGTCCATCGTCGATCAGATAGAAGCCGACATGGTCGGCGCGAGGGTGGCTGCCTGGGCTGGCCGCGTTCCGGTGCGCAAGCTCAATCGCTGCGCGCGCCACCGCACTCTCGGACAGGCGACTGTTCTTCGCAATCTTTTCGATGACGTGGCGATAGCGATCACGAGTGGGGAAATCCATCCTGCCGTAAACGCCGCCGATGTCCGCACGCAGGACCTGCTCGACAGCGCTCATGGTCTCGACAAACTCGCGCCAGTCCATCGCGCCGAGCAATCGGAGACTCGCGATGCTGTTGCTGACGGAAACCTGGTCGGCGGCTTGGCGCTGGTTCTCCGCCTCGACCAACTGCTGGATCGTCGTGCCTGCTTCCGAAAGGCGCTGCTCAATCCAGGTGAGAGGCAAGGCTAGGGCGGGGCCCTGCCCTTGCAACCGGCGCGCCAGTTCCGCCACGAACGAACTCATCAAGGGTGGATTCGACCGCGCCATGTCCGCAATCACCAAAATCAGGCTCTTGGGATCCTTCTCGGCGGTCGCGGTCATCTGGTCCGCCCAATCGTCGGCGCGGTTTCGGTCGATCCGGTCGGTGGCAACGCGGGCCGCAACACGGCGCAGATTCTCGACGAGTGCAAGGCGGAGCATGATGGGGAGAGCCCAAAGTTCACCCAACTTCAGCGTGGTGACCGTCTGGTAGGCCGCGATGAAACTACTGAGGCTCTCCGGATCAACGCGCCCATCGCCGCGCGAGATTGTCTCCAGGGCGATGGCGTATGCTCTCGGCAGACCCGCGGATGGGCTGTTCAGCAGGCAAGGCAGTTCTCGGCTGTACCCCTTCGGCAAATGTTTTCTGGCGGTACGGATCTGCTCCTCGATCAGGTAGAAGTTGTCGAGCAGCCATTCCCCAGCCGGCGCAATCCGCCGGTTGGCCGTAACCGCCTCGGCCAGCAGGTCGCGGACCCCAAGCAAAACGTCTTCGTTCTCGGTCAGCCGGGTCAAGAGTTGGTCCGAGGCACGTTCTAAGTTCAACTGGTGCGAGCCCGCCAATCTCTTCCCGTGCTGCTCCATCTGTTCGGCCGTCAACAACTCTGACCGTAGCGGTGGCTCGTCCGCGGCGTACTTTCGTGCCAAGCTGGCCGTTCGTAGTCGCGCCTTGAGGCGGAGCAAGGGCCCGCCGCCAGTCTTCCTGTTAACGTTCAACTTTCAGGTCTCCTGTTGTTGACCTAAAGCGGGATCTTAACCCGACATCGCCGTCTGAGCAGCCGATTCGAGGCTTGGCGGCCCTGCTTGCTTGAGGCGTGGTGCCAGCCTCCGATGTTTCGCTGCTCCGCTGAGTAGAAAGCTGCAGGCCGGGGGTGGAGGCGGTTGCGACAAAATGATCAGTGGCGCTCACTCGCGAAGGCGCAAAGGATGGGACCGACATGGGGCGCCGTTTCGATCTTCGTGGCTGTTCCCAGTGTACGCCTCGAGACCGATTACATAAGGGTCCGCCGGCCTCTGGAAAACAAACTTCACGGGTCGAACGGGGGACTTGCTGTTGCGAGTTGCCACTGAGGGCGCCACAGGACTGAGGACCTTGCGAAGAAGATGACCTCATGACCAACCCGGCTCCGGAGCTGGAGGGTTCATCTGGTGAGCAATATGATTGCCCAAACCGCCCTGTGTTCGGCGGCCCTGATTTTGGCTTGGTTGGCCAATTTCAATAGCTCGGTCGCAGCGTCCACAGACATCGGTGGAGCATTATAGCTTTCACAAAAAATGATCGGGTCCGTTTTGGAACGTACGCTGACGATCTTCAATCCCCTGAGTATCGAAGTTGTGTCATGCTCTGGGCATGGCAAAGAAACGCACCAAACTCGATAGATCACAGCGCCAAGCCGACCAACTGGAAAAGATGGCAAAATAGCCACCCCGAGCAGACTCCCAAGAAGCGTACACGCGAGGACTTCAGCCAAGCCGCTGTGCGGACCGGCCGAGAAGCTACAGAACAGAAGTAAGTTCCTGCGGCTAAAACAAGGTCTCGCCTTTCGGGGAACACGGAGAGTAGAACAGACCAACGATAATCCATATATGCGATCAATGAGGTTGATAACGGCCTCAATTCACCCTGCCCACTGGCGGAATTTTCTGAAGGCTTGCTCATACTCTCGCATGAGGATATGAACCATCTTCTTGGCGGGGCTCTCGAATGGGTTCGGCATGATGCCCTCCCTCTTGAGACCGTTTGGGGAATTGCGCGGGCTCGCACCGAAGTCTTGGGAAATGCAGCTCTGCACAATCTTTGTGGCATTGACTAGACATTGCGCCCGGCGTAGCATTTAGGCCAGGAAATCCGAAACCCTCCGAAACCTCCGAACCCATCCTGGCGCTAGGGAGAAAACACATGGCGCACAACCACGGTAGTGAATATCAGGTCAGAATTGTCCACGGGGACGGAACCGAGGAACTGAGCGGGTGGCTGAACAGCGCGGAGCAGGTTGCCCAGGCAATCGCCGCGGATCGCAAACCGCAAGGCAAGGCTTACTGGGTTCGGGCACGAAACGTTCTCTGCACCGACTGCCCAGACAGGGAACAGAGAATCGTGGAATGTCCCCTTACGGATAGC
>JBGQIG010000244.1:0-5199 GCA_041498365.1 Terriglobia bacterium
GCCATGACTTTGGTTGCGAGAGTGCATCCCTAGCACCCGATGCGGTCCGGGTGCCCTTGCCACGCTAACCGGCTGGCCCGGGGACCCAGGCTGCGTCGACCCTGGAAACCCGAGGTATTTGCAGTGTCCACACAGGCCACCGGCCGAGCACGGGCCCGGCAGGAAAGCTCCACCGCCAAGTTGGCGAAGTTCTTTCCGGAGGCCAGCCCCGTTCGTATTCCTGTGCGCCTGACTCGAGTCGTGGGGGAAGGAAATGTCTGCACGGAAAGCACCGTGATCGAATTCGGCACGCCCCGTGAAGTCCTCTTCTCTTCGACTTTGCCACTGGAATTTGCTGACCGGCTGCGGCTGCAGAATTCCGACGGCACGCTGGACGCTGAGGCGTCCGTGGTCGCCCTGCAATATACCGCCGGACGCACCGCGGTGGCCGCCCGCTTTACCCAGGAAGTTTCCAACTGGATCGTGAAACCATGACTCTAAAACCGAAAAAGAAGGATCTGGCCGCGGAGTGGCGCGAAGCCCGCTTGCTCCATCCGCTCTACAGCGCCCTGGCGCGTGAGTTCGTGATCGAACTGCCCCCTTGCGACGACCTGGAATCCGGTATGGAAGATCCGCCGCAGGAGTCGGTGGAACAGGCCCGCCAGTGGTTTCTCGAAATGGACCAGAGGATACAGGTCCATCAGTTGCGCCAGTTCCTGCAGACCACAAGTCTGACCAGCGAAGAAGGTCTGCAAAATCTGCTGGAGCATCATCTCAACCGGGAGACGCGGGTTGAGTCGGATCGCGACAAGATCGACTTTTTGCTGGTCCAATTCTTTTCTCATTGCGCTCCGTCGCGCCTGGAGGACACGGACGTGGATCTAGGCTACGTGGCTCAGACGCTGGAGCCGGTTCTGGGGAACGTCGACCTGACCCAGCCATCGTGGCTCGAGCCGATCGAGGATTTCATTCAGTCGGCTAACGGATGTCGCAGCCTGAACGAACTGTTGACCAGCGGCATCCTGGACAAAGGCAGAAAGCTCAAGACTTCAGCGGGGGAAGACTACTTCGAACCCGTCGCCATGGTGGCATTCACACGTTTCAGCTTCCTGATGCGGCGAGTTTTCTTCCGCCTGATGCACCAGGACCTGAATACCATTCTGGATGGACTACGCGAACTGGAAGCCCGCGAGGTGAGCACTCTGGATTGCCGCTCCGCCCAATTCTCAGCCGACGAGCCCGTCACCCGCCTGCGCATGATCTGCCAGTCCTGGAAGGTAATGTTCCACGCCGAGTACTCCTCGGGCAGCCCTCTGCGAATGCTAGTAGACCTGCGCAACGTGGTGGACGCGGCCCTGGCGCGTACCGCCAAGAAGGCGGCCAAGCTTCCATCTCAGGCGGCGGCAGGGCGTGCCAAGGCTGCAATCGCAGCGGCCCAGTTCGCTCCGGCCACTTCCGATGTCGCCGAGTTCGAAGTAAGCAGCGCTCCAGAGTGGGACCAGGATTCGCACCCCGATCATCCGGAATCGGGAGACGAAGACAAAGTCTAAGCGATCTCTCGCCGGGCGGGTCGCCCACGGCCACACGAGCGGCACAAAGGGAACGGAGACCAGAACTTTGGATCAGTCCACCGCATTGATAATTTCCGACGACCCGGATTTCTCCCGCGTCGTCATGGACCGCTGGCAAGGCGAACGGAATGCGCCGGCGTTTACCCTGATGAGTGGCGACATCTGCCGTGAACTGGACGCGGATGGCTTCGATATGGCCATTGTTGGGGCGGTGCGTCCGGAAGTTCTCCCGGCGGTATTTGCGGCGCTCGATCCGGCAGGCAAGCCGGTGGTGTTTGTGTGCAAAGGGAAGCACCCCGCTCAGGAGGCCCGCGAAGCCCATCCTGGCGTCAGGGTCTTACAGCAGCAGGAAGGCTGGCTGGATGCCCTGGTGCTGGTGTCCGCGGAAGTCTTGGGGCATGGCCAGACTGCGGCACGGGCCCGCCGTGCCGAGCAGGCTTGCACGTCCTTGGAGCGGCAGGCTGCGCTGGGCCGCTACATGCTGAACGAGAGGCACACGCTGAACAACGCGCTCACCTCGGTGCTAGGAAACTCCGAACTGCTGCTGCTGGAGCCTGGATCGCTCTCTCCCACATCGCGCTCGCAGATTGAAACCATCCGTAACATGGCCGTGCGCATGCACGAAATCCTGCAGCGCTTTTCGTCGATTGAAAAAGAACTGAACGCGGTCGAGAAGCAGGCGGAAAACGAAGCCAGAACCAGATTTCGCGCCGCAACCGCAAGTTCCTGACTGACCGGAAAAATCGACTCTCCCCCACAGCGCCATGGCTCGAGCCCGGGCGCCTGAAATTTAGCTGGCACGGTGGACTATTGCCATGCATAAGCCTCTTCTGAATGGAGCCATCGGGGAGCACGAACTCTCCGAACTGCGCCTCATTTTGGAGCGCCAAATCGGGGTCCTGCTCGACACCACGACGGAAAAGCTCACCGAGGTTCTGTCAGAAGTGCTGCGCTCGCGACGTATCGCTTCGGCCAGCATCCTGCTGGAACGTTTGCGATCATCCGACGCGGAATGCGAAACTCTGGCGGACCTCCTACTGGGTGGCGAGACCCGCTTCTTCCGTTATGCCGCGGCTTTTGAATCGCTGGCCAAAGTAGTTCTCCCAGAGTTGGAAACACGCAAGTCAGGAGAAAATCCCCGCAGCCTTCGAATCCTGAGCGCCGGTTGCTCCACCGGGGAGGAACCCTACAGCATCGGTATGTCGGTATGTGAGGTCGTGAATTGCAGTAGCGACGGCTGGAATGTGCATATTGTGGCCAGCGACATTCGCCGCCAGGCGCTTGAATCCGCCGAGCGCGGCCTCTACCCGGAAGCCGCCTTCAAGCAGGTTCCGGATCATCTGGCACAGGCTTACTTCGCCAAGGTTGGTGACCATTTGCTGGCAAAGCCTCGATTGCGCAATCTGGTCAGGTTTTCTCACATGAATCTGGCCAAGCCCGCCTTCCTGGGACAATTTGACTGCATTTTCTGTATGGATGTGCTGCCGCACTTCTCTACCGTCCAGCGGATGGGATTGGTGCAGCGTCTGCATTTGTATCTGCAGCTGGGCGGATACTTGTTCCTCGGACAGAACGAAAAACTTCCGGCCTCCGATGTGAAGTTCGAACCGCAGGCGAACAACGGCTACACCCTTTATCGAAAAGCAATTGCTTTGGAAGCGAGATCAGGGCGATAGCCGCCACTGGGGAGTACACATCCATTGCAGCTTTTGATTGTCTATTGAATGTCAGAGCCGCACCAACCCCGCACCCACGTTCTTGCACGCGCGGACCAGAGCTTCATCTGCGGTCGCGAGTGCCAACCCACTGTCGAGGGCGAGATCGAGGTAAGCCGCATCGTAGGCCGTTAGTCCGTGGTTACGGCTGAGAGACTGGATCCTGTCAAAGACAATTCCAGCGGGGAATTGTTCCAGAGTCACCGGGAGCGCCGCGAGGTCACCGAGGAAACTCTGCACCATTTCCTTGGAGATGCGCTTGCGCTTTTCACCGGCGAGCAAAGCGTTCAGTACTTCGTGTGGCCAAAATGAGGGCGCTAGTGCGGTGTCGCCTTGCTTGAACCGATGGGCGACATGTTGAGCCAAGGCCGTATTTTCGTCGGGAAAGCACCATGTCAAAACGACCGAGGCATCGAAAACAAACCGGCTCACCGACGTCCTTCGTTGATCAGGTTCTTGATCTTGAGCCCACGCAAAGACAACCTGTGGCGCTTACCAAAAGTCGCCAGTCGCTCCGCGGCTTCGGCCGCTGAGCCGTCCTGGGTTGACATTCGCTCTTTCAACAGCTCTCCCAAGAGGCGCGAAACGCTGGTATCCCGGCGCGCCGCCTCTATCCGAGCCCATTGGGCGACGTCTTCTTCCAGGGTCACGGTGACATTTCGCAAGCGAGTCTTCGCTGACACGAAAACAGTGTAGCACGAGTTTCGTGTATCTAGGCAGTCAGGCGTTCTCAATTTGCATCATGCCAGGTCAGGAGCACGAAACTGTCGCCTGGCGCCGTGCCGGATATGCAGCACATCGACCTGTCGCCGTCGGCTATTGACGCGGTAAATGACGCGATAGAAATGTGGCTTTTCGCCATAAAGCAGGTGCCTGAGCCTCTTATTTTCCGGCGTGGCTAAACAGCGATTGGGCCGCTCCGCCAAGCTCAGAATCGCTTGTTTGAGACCTCGATACCACTGCCGGGCGGCGGCGGAATCCGGGGCATTGATTTCACCATACAGAGACGCCAGATCGCGTTCGGCACGTGACGCGATCCTAACGAGGTAGGCCATGCTTGGCTTCGAATTCCTCGAAGAACTCCTTCACTGGCCGGATTCTTCCCTTTCGTGCATCTTCCATTCCCTGCCGGATGCCTTCCCCCGCATCGGCGCTTGCGGCCACATCGAGCAAGCGTTGGTAGGCCTCGGCATCCTGCACCACCGCCGCAGCCTTGCCGTTCACCGTAAGCACGACCGGTCGCTTACTCTTCTTGATCTGCTTCATGAAATCGCCCGACCGTCGGCGAAAGGTGGTCAGAGATTGAATATCCTTGGTGATGTCCAGCACAGGCTCCTCCAATAGAGCACCTTTTAAGGTGCTACCAGAATCCAGTCCGGTTTGTCAAATCTTCGGCTACTCCCGCGCATTCCGCGAAGTTCTGCAGAAATTCGCCGCAGAGGTGCACGCCCGTTACTATTCCCCATGAACAACTCAGAGCTCTGTTCGCAACCAGGGTCAAATTGTGGACCCTTAGCAGTGCTGTCCCAGCGAGTGGAATGCTTCAAGGAAATAGGTCCCACTTAAGATGTCGGCCGAATCCGAAACCTGCGCACAGGACTCCGACTTGGTTCGTGCAGCGCCCCAAGCCTACGCAACCAAGAATTCCTTCGTTCGCAACTCCTTGATGGTATCCCTCAGTTTGGCTGCCTTTTCAAACTCAAATCGCTTGGCCGCTTCCCGCATATCGCTTTCCAGCTTCTTGATGTAGGCGTCCAGCTCTTCCTGGGACTTGAATTCGGGTACGCCTTCCGTCTCGACGTTGGTCAGATCGGCGTAATCGGCTTCGACGATCCGGGCCAGAGACATCTCGAGCGGCCGCACGATGGACTCTGGAGTGATCCCATTAGCTTCGTTGTAGGACACCTGGATGGCACGACGGCGGTCGGTTTCAC
>JBGQIG010000245.1:0-5199 GCA_041498365.1 Terriglobia bacterium
AGCCTGGTGTTCGGCCGCAGCGCTCTGCGGACATCATCGGGATCGACCTGGCCCCGGCCGTCCACCGGGACGTACGTGGCCTCGCAGCCTGAAGCTTCCAGATGCTTGCACGAGTTCAGCACGGCGTGATGCTCGATGGTCGAGCTGATGACATGCTGTCCGGGCTTAGTAAGGCCGAAAACGGCGAGATTGTCGCCTTCTGTGCCGCCGCTGGTGAAGACGATCTCTGAAGCACGACATCCCACCAGAGCTGCTACCGACTCGCGGGCGCGCTCCACGGCCGCCCGTGTCTCTTGCCCGTGATGATGGATGGAAGACGCGTTGCCAAAATGCGCCCCGAAGTAGGGCTGCATGGCCTCAAGGACCTCGGGCAGGACCGGGGTGGTGGCGTTATTGTCGAGATAAACGCGATGCATAAGCTCTGTCTATTTTACGCTCTATATGCGAGGACGGACACGGAGCGATAGAGTATTGCGGGCGGCTCGAGGCAACTGAGGCGATCTTTCGGCAGCATCAGGATCGGGACCGGTGGCTGTCCCGTCTGCCGAGCCGAGGGCGGGACGCCCTCGGGACAGCCGGCAAGATGCCGGCGCTACTTCAATCTGAGTTTGCACGCGCAGACTGCTTCAAACCCAGGGAATCTAGCTAAGGCCTAAGAGCTAAAAGCTAACCGCTTCCCTACCGCCGCTCGATCGGTACGTACCTCTGTGGGTATGCTGATCCGATGTAGTCGGCGCGGGGCCGGATCAGGCGGTTGTCATCGAGCTGCTCGATCACGTGTGCCGCCCAGCCGCTTATCCGGGACACGGCAAAGACAGGTGTGAACAAATCTACATCGATACCAAGGGTGTGGTAGGTGGACGCGGAGTAGAAATCCACGTTGGCGTTGAGTTTCTTTTCGGACTTCACAAAGAGTTCGATTTTCTGTGACATCTCGAACCACTTGCTCTGGCCGTCGCTTTTCCCCAGGTCGTTGGACATTTTGCGCAGGTGGGTAGCCCGCGGGTCTTCGGTGTGGTAGACGCGATGTCCAAAGCCCGGGACCTTCTTCTTCTGCGCCAGCATGCCCTTTACATAGTCCACCGGATCGCTGCCCGCCTTGTCGATGGCTTGCAGGATGTGGAACACGGCCTCGTTGGCGCCGCCGTGCAAGGGTCCCTTCAAAGCCCCGATGGCTGCGGTAACCGCGGAATGCATGTCGGAAAGCGTCGCCGCCACCACCCGCGCGGCGAAAGTGGAAGCGTTGAGCTCGTGATCGGCATGCAGGATCAGGGCGATATCCAGGGCCCGTTCTGCGGTTTCCGATGGTTTGGTTCCGTTCAGCAGCAGCAGAAAATTGGCCGCGTGCGAGAGCGATCGGTCCGGCTCGATGACCTTCTTCCCTTTCCGCAGGCGATCATAGGCAGCCACGATCATCGCTATCTGCGAGGTCAGCCGGAAGGCTTTGTGCAGGTTGGCTTCGTGGTCGTTCTTCTTGTCTTCGGAATCGTAGAAAGAAAGCGCGGAAACCGCGGTGCGCAGCACGTCCATGGGCTGGGTCTGCCTGGGGACGCCGCGCAGCAGATCCAGAATGGCGGGGTCCAGCTTGCGCTCTTCGGCCAGACGCGCCCGAAATTCTTTCAGTTCATTTCGGGTGGGCAACTTGCCATACCACAACAGGTAGGAGGTTTCCTCGAAGTTGGAATTGTCAGCCAGTTCGTGAATGTCGATGCCGCGGTAAGCCAGGACGCCCTGGTCTCCGTCGATGTAGCAGATGCTGGAAGTAGTAGCGACCACTCCTTCGAGGCCTTTGGGGGCGTGCGTGGTGGTCGGGCTGGACATGTCGCAACTAAACTTTTATACGCCAAAAGTTTTAACTTTCCAACTCCGAGTCCCGCACTTTAGTGTCCTGATTCACCACAACCGACACTAAGGTACACGGAGGGCCCCGCAGCGGCGTCATCCTGAGAGACTCTTAGTCCCGAAGGATCTGGCGCGCATCGGTACAACTGCCAGATCCCTTCGCTTTCGCTCAGTGCAGGCCCTTCGCAAGCTCAGGATGATGCCTTCGTGAAGGAGTCAGAATTCCAAACTGATCCACCATGACAGCCTCTTGCGGCTCAAAAGCTTTAAAGCTTTTAACCGCAAAGTACGCGAAGTCAACGCAAAGAACGCAAAGCGGGAACATTCGCTCCAAACGGCAAACTGCACAACTATCTAAGGCTGATTGCCGATCCGCACGAGCGGGACGCTCGCGCCTACATTGAAACAGGCCGAATACACGAAGGTACACTGTCCCCTGCGGAACCC
Organism: Terriglobia bacterium; assembly: GCA_041498365.1. Classification (GTDB taxonomy): domain Bacteria; phylum Acidobacteriota; class Terriglobia; order Terriglobales; family Acidobacteriaceae; genus JAIQFF01. The sequence continues at coordinate 2,290 of JBGQIG010000245.1, forward strand.
TCGGGCCCTTCCCGCTTCCCGGTTACAATCGGGAGATGCGCGGGGGAAAGTTCATCCTGCTGGCCTGGGGATTGGCTGTCGCAGCTTTCTGCAGCGATCAGCCATCTGGTTCCCTGCTCGTCCCTTGTTCGGAGAGTTCTCCGGGAACGACTTCCTGCAATCCATCCAAGAGCGAGTTGAAAGATGCGAGAGCTGCCTTTGCCGCCGGGCTGAAGCTGCAGCGGCAGAAGCGGCTGGACGAAGCCTTCGATCAATTCGAGACGGCGGCACGGCTGGCTCCCAAGGATGTTGACTACCTGACGGCTCGTGAATTGACTCGCCAGCAGGTCGTGTTCGATCACCTGGAGCGGGGCAACGCAGAGATGCTCAAGGGCCGCCAGATCGAAGCTCAGGCCGAGTTCCGCAGCGCCCTGCACCTGGATCCACAAAATGAGTTTGCCCAGCAGCGTATGCGGGACGCGCTGGGAGAATGGGCGCCGAAAACGCTCGCCGCGCCGCAGGTTATCGCGGACGCGGGAGAAATTCGGGTGGCGCCAAATCCGGCTCAGGTCGACTTCCATTACCGCGGCGATGGCCGCGGCCTACTCGCCCAGGTGGCTTCGGCGTTCGGTGTGACCGTCACATTCGACGAGTCGGTGGTCTCTCGTCAGATCCGTTTCGACCTTGGCCAGGCGGACTTCTACACCGCCATGGGCACGGCCTGCCAGATGACCCACACTTTCTGGACCCCGCTTGACGCCAAGCAGATTCTACTGGCGGCCGACACAGCGCAAAACCATCGGCAGTTCGATCGCATGGCCTTGCGCACTTTCTACCTGCCAGGAGTGACTTCTCCGCAGGAACTGAATGACGTGGTCAACCTGCTGCGCAATCTTCTGGAAATCCGGTTGGTGAATCCGCAGCCTCGAAACAGCACGATTGTGGTTCGAGCCCCGCGGAACCTCATCGACGCCGCTACGCGAATCCTCGAAGGGCTGGGGGATTCGCGTCCGCAGGTCATGCTGGACGTGCATGTTTACGAAATCTCCCACAGCCTGACTCGCAACATGGGATTGCATATTCCCAATAATTTCCAGCTGTTCAACATTCCTGTGGGTGCGCTGGCCGCGCTCGGGGGACAGAACATTCAGGACCTGATCAATCAGTTGATCGCCGGCGGTGGCATCAATCAGGCCAACTCGCAGGCGCTTTCGGGACTTCTGGCCCAACTCCAGGGCCAGCAGAATTCGATCTTCAGCCAGCCCCTGGCCACGTTCGGCGGCGGCTTGACCCTGACCGGGCTGAGTCTGGGGACGGCAAGCGCGCAGCTATCGCTGAACGAAAACACGGTAAAAACGCTTGAGCACGCCACGCTGCGTGTGTCCCAGGGCAATGAGGCAACGTTTCGCGTGGGCACACGATTCCCTATCCTTAACGCCAGTTTCGCGCCGGTTTTCAATACCCCGGCTATCGCCTCGGTGATTCAGAACAATACCTTCCAGGCCCCGTTCCCTTCGTTCAACTACGAAGACATCGGCTTAAGCGTCAAAGCCAAGCCCCTGGTCAACGGCAACTCCGACGTCAGCCTGCAGCTGGAAATACAATTTCGCGCCCTGCAGGGCCAGTCGTTGAACGGTGTCCCGGTAATTTCCAACCGCGAATATAAGGGCAGCATCAACCTGATGAACGGAGAGCCCGCGGTGGTGGCCGGATCGGTTTCGCGTTCCGAGCAGCGCAGCCTCAACGGGATCCCCGGCCTCGGATCCGTACCTGGTCTGAATCAGGCGATGGTCACTAACAGCAAGCAAGTGGACGAAGACGAATTGCTGGTAGTGATAACGCCCCGGGTAATCAGCCGCGAGCAGAATGAGAACGCAGAAGTGTGGATGAGGAAGTAGGAACCCAGTGGTCAGTGGCCAGTGATCAGGGCACTACTCCGCCCCTGGGCAAACATAGTGACCACTGAGCACTAGTCACTGACCACTGGTTCCCTCCTTCGCGGCAAACTCGGTCAAACCTTTCAGCACCTCGTAAGGCAGCCCGCTCACATTGCTGATCTTTCTGCCGTTGATAAACAAGGTCGGCGTGCTGGTCACTTCGAGGGACGCACCCAGCGCGAGAGAATGCTGGACCCGCCCGGCGGTGTCGGGTTTGGCGGCGCAAGCCGCGATGTCGGAACCTTTCACGCCCGCCTGCTCCGCGAGTGCGGTGAACTTCTCATCGGCGTTGGTGGCAGTGATTTCCTTCTGGGCGTCATACACGCTCTGGATAAATTTCCAGAAAGCGTCGTTGGAATTACGCCCAACACAGTCCGCATAGTAAGCAGCTTTGGCGGCCCAGTCGTGCGACGCCAGCGGGAAATTCTGGAATACAAGGCGAGCGTTTTTCTCTTCCGCCATCAGCTTGTCAACCGTCGGTTGTGCGTCCTTGCAATGCGGGCATTGCAGGTCGCTGAACTCAACCACGGTTACGGGGGCGTCCGCCGGACCGCGGGACGGCCCGTTTATTCCTTTGGCGAGCTCTTCCTGTGCGGCAGTGAAGGGATGCACGCCAAAAGGAATGATCTCGCCGACCACCGCATGCTTACCATCCGATGTGACATACAGCCGGCTGTTCTGCTGTCCCTGAGCGTTGCTGAGGACGATTAGCACTTCGGCGAGTCCGCTCGCCTGAGCGGGCCGGATCGAGGCTACCTTCCACGAAACCGAGGGATCGTAACCAAACATCTGTTTCATGAAGGCGTTGATGGTCTCTTCAGACGGCAGCCGGGTGCTGAAGGTAGGGACCGGGGGGCTCGAATCTTTGGACTTCGAGGAAGTCTTCTCTTGCGCACCAGCGAGCGCGACCAGCAGGAGGACAAGGCAGCACAGCAACGAACGACGCATGAGTTCCTTTCAGAGTGAACAGATTCCTGTAACGTCCCGCAAAACT
>JBGQIG010000246.1:0-5196 GCA_041498365.1 Terriglobia bacterium
GTTGCTCGCTGTAGGTACGCCCGTGGGTCAACCAGCTTCCGGGCTCCTGGTCGGCGTTAATAATTTGAGCGCCGCCTACGTCGGACGGTTTTGTAGTCGCGGTGGCGGCAGGTGGTCTGGAACTGCGGCATCCGACGCAGACCGCGAGGGCGCTTAGGATCGCGACCCATCGAATTCGGCCTTCAGGCATGCACCCTCCCACGGCTCTGAGCCGCGGCTGGAAAAAGCAAGTTAGGGCAGACGAGACGAATTGTCAAAAGGAGGTTCCACGTACGCTAACCAGTCTTGAGCTTTTCCATCTCTTCACTGGCGATATGAAACCCGGTGTTGGCCGCAGGCACTCCGGCATAGATTGCCGTCTGCAGAAGCATTTCTTTCAGATCGCACAGCTCCAATTCATGTGCCAAGCCAGTGCGCACGTGCAGCCCGAATTCTTCCCAACGGCCCATCGCGGCGGCAATGGCCAGCGCGAGCAAACGCCGCGTGCGCCGGCTCAAACCAGGCCGGGTCCAGATTGTTCCCCAGGCGTATCGCGTGATCAAGGCCTGGAAGTCGCGAGTGAACTCATTGGCGGTGGCACTGGCCCGGTCCACGTACGCATCGCCCAGCACCGCTCGACGCACTGCGAACCCTTCTTCCAACGGATCGACAAACGACTCCGGTTTTGGCAGAAGGAGATCGAGGAGGGTCGTGGTGAACGATCGTGGACGCTCCAGGTTCGAGAGATGTGCAGCGGCCAGATGCACAGCACGAGCCCCGGGGATTTCGCGGGCCAGTATTTCCCCATGTCCCTGCCACGGAGTAGATACATCGCGGTCACCCACGATCACCAGCGTAGGAGTCCGGATATCTCTTAATAACTTAGTGTGATCGACATCTCTGAGTGCAGCGCAGCAAGCCGTATATCCAACAGGATCGGTCCCCAGTAGCACCGATTTCACCGCATTCGCGTAGGCGTCCCCCCGCGCCAAAGTTTCGGGGGAGAAAAAGCGCTGCAGCGCCATATCCAAAATTCCCGCCATACCCTTTTCCGCGACGGTTTGCATGCGGGTTTCCCAGTTCGTCCGCGGTCCGAATTGGGGAGAGGTGTTGGCGAGGACTAAACCGGTCACCCGGTCCGGCGCATTGAGCGCCAGCCACTGGCCAATCGCGCCGCCAAGCGAAAGACCGCAAAACGCGAACTTGGGAATCTTCAGCGCATCGGCCAATCCCAATACATCGCGACCCAATCGCTCAACCGAGTATTCGCCCTTGGGAGCGTCTGACGCTCCGTGTCCGCGAGTGTCGTAGCGCAGCACCTGAAAATGGGGCAACAAGTCCTCTGCCTGCGGCGCCCACATTCCATGGTCGGTACCGATGGAGTGAGACAAGACCAGCACGGGACGGTCAGCCTTGCCTTCGAGACGATAGAACAAGCGCGTATTGTCAACGGTTACGAACGGCAAGTGGTTACTCCTTTTCGTCGTCTGCTGGGTCTTCTGCAGAAACCAGCAGGCTCTTTCGGAACGCATCCGCACTGCCCAGATATTCCTCGGGAGCTTCGAGCTTCTGCAAGGTCGCAGGGTCGAGGTGAGGCCTAACCTCCGGCATTTCACTCAGGATTTCGGAGAGATGCCGCCCCTGTGCGGTGGTCCGACGCGTAGCCTCTTCAAGAAGTTTGTGGGCGACGTCACGGCCAAGCTTTTCTCCCAGCAGCATCATGGCGCGCTCGGCAAAGATGACTCCGCGAGTTGCGTCTATGTTCGCGCGCATTCGCACCCCATCCACCGAGAGCCCTTCCGCCACTTCGGCCATGGCTGCGGCAGCCACGCCCGTCGCTTGAACCAGGGCCGCGACGGTAGGCCACTCCGCTTGCCAGCTTCCTACCGCGCGCTCGTGTTCCTGCACCATGGCCGAGAGAAAACTCGCGACCTGACCCGGAACGCGATTGGCTGCGGCCAGCGTCACTACACATCCGCTGGGATTTCGCTTGTGCGGCATGGTCGAAGAACCGCCGCGCCCAGGCCCGCTCGGCTCCGCTGCCTCCGCAACTTCGTTCTGCATGAGCAAGCTGATGTCGCGGGCCATTTTTCCAAGGGAGCCCGTCAGAATTCCGCAGGCGCACACCAACCCTGCGAGGCGATCGCGATGGGTATGCCAAGGGGCGTCGGGAAAACCAAGTTGGAGTTCCTCCGCCAGTGCTCGTCCGACAGCAATTCCGTGCGGGCCGAGTGAGGCCAATGTGCCGGTGGCGCCGCCGAGTTGCACCATCAATGCTTCAGTGAACGCCGCCGCGAGACGAACCTTGCAGCGGTGGACGGACCCGAGCCAACCTGCGGCCTTGAGCCCGAACGTTGTCGGTGGCGCTGCCTGCAGCAGGGTTCGGCCAATCATCACCGTGTTTGCGTGCTGTTCAGCCAGCCGCTGCAGGGTGACTTCCAGGCGTGCAAGATCAGATTCCAGGATCGGTTGCGCGCGCTTGAGCATCAGAACCAGCGCTGTATCGGAGACGTCCTGACTGGTCGCGCCCCAGTGGACAAAGCCCGCAGCCTTGGTATCGCTCGCGCGTACTCGCTCCGTCAATGCCTTTACCACTGGGATGGCCAGCGCGCCGGCAAGTAACGCGTCCTTCGCGAGCCCGGCAGGGTCGAATGACTCGGGCTTCGCGGCTGCTGCAATCGCGTCGGCTGCCGACTGTGGGACGATACCGACACGCGCCTGAGCCCGGGCCAGCCCAACCTCAAAGTCCAGCATGGCCTGCAGCACGGACCGGTCCGAAAACAGTTCGGCGAATGCGTCAGTCGTCGCCAGACTCTCGATCAGTCGTGCCGGCATGGACACCGCTCCCCGCGTCGGACATTGCAGAGATTAACACTCAACGGATGAATTTGGGAAAGCTCGCAACGGATGATCAGACGTCGAAGAACGCAGTCTCATTATCGCCCTGGAGCCGGAGATCGAAGCGCCAGCCACCGGGACGAGCTGTATCGGGATGCGCCATGAGAGTTTCGCGACGCTCAGCCGGCACCAGCGCCAGGACCGGATCTTCCTGATTTGCTGGATCGCCGGCGAAATAGATGCGCGTATAGAGCTGCCTGAGCATGCCGCGAGCGTACACGGCGACGTTCAGATGCGGCGCTTGTGGAACATTTCCCGGGCCTGGCACGCGGCCAGGCTTGATGGTCTCGAATTCGCAGAGCCCATCCTCGGTTGTACCCATGCGACCGAAACCGAGAAAAGAGGGATCGACGGACTTCTGCTGCAGGTCATCGGGATGGTTGTATTTGCCTTCGGCATTGGCTTGCCATATTTCGATCATAGCGTCACCGAGGCCCACGCCGTCGCCATCGAGAACTCGAACCGTGAGCAGAACGCGTTCCCCCTTCGCCTGCGGACCGGCAATGGCGCCGACACAGGTCTTCTCCGTAGTGAGACAAAAATGGAAGAAGGGACCAACGGTTTGTGATGGATTCGGAACCAGATCCATATCAGGTCTCGAAAGGCGTGGCCTCGGGGCCGCGCAATACGATGTCGAACTTGTAGCCGGTTGCCCACAGCGGTTGCGTCGTTTCCAGATCGAACCTGGAGACCATGCGCAACCTGGCTTTCTCATCGGGAACCGATTGATAGATTGGGTCGAATGCGAACAACGGATCTCCGGGAAAATACATCTGCGTGACCAGACGTGAAAGAAAAGCTCTCCCAAAAATCGAGAAGTGGATGTGTGCGGGACGCCACGCGTTGTAATGGTTAGTCCAGGGATAAGGGCCCGGCTTTATGGTTACAAAGCGATAGGCGCCAGTTTCATCCGTCGACGTGCGTCCTGTTCCAGTGAAGTTCGGATCGAGCGGCGCGGGATGCTGGTCCCTCACATGAACGTAGCGGCCGGCTGAGTTTGCCTGCCACACTTCGATCAAGGTGTGTGGCACCGGACGGCCGTTGCTGTCAAGCACTCGCCCGGTTACGATGATACGTTCGCCAATGGGCTCACCCGTGTGCTGACGAGTGAGGTCGTTGTCCGTTTCGCCGATTTCCCCATGTCCGTAAATGGGGCCGGTGACCTCCGACAAAGTGTGAGGAAGAAAGATCAGCGGCTTGGAAGGCGCGCGTAGCGCGTTGGAACGATAGGCATCGTAGCGCGTACTGGGCTGGCTGCCCGGTTCAGGCCGCCGATATGGCGTGACGATCAGCTTTTCATTCATCGCGTGGCCCATGACGAATCCTCGGCCCTGACCGGCAAACAGCAATGCCTGGCTCAGCAACGGATGTTATCTCACGGTATGACGTTTGTCAGCAAGCGGGGAATTTCGGTAGTCGCTCAGCTTGGAATTCCTCCGTCTTATGCCAGGCGTCATCCTGAACGGCCTTCAGGCCGTGAAGGATCTTGCGTGAAGCGGATCTGCAGTTCGTCTTTGCAAATTGTGCCGATGCGCGCAGGATCCTTCGGGACTAAAGTCCCTCAGGATGACGCCGGCGTGTAAATTGTTCAAACTGAGCCACTGCGGGATTTCGGTTTGGCGCATCGCAATCGTCAACCCTGGGCTGCTTGCGTATACTAGGCGGAATTCACCATGGCAAATGATGTCGAATTGCTGGCTTCGTACTGGACGATCTCGGCCGGAATCCCTCACACTGATCGGGAATACAGCCCGTTTGATTTTGCGGACAGGGTAAGAGCCGCGTCCAAAGCTGGTTTCAAGGGCTTCGGAATATGGCATGCCGACCTGGACCATGTGCTAAGAACCCGCAGTCTCAAGGAGATGAAGCGCATTCTCGACGACAACGGCATGAAATACGTCGAGCTCGAATTTCTCACTGACTGGTTTTTGGATGGCGAGAGAAAGAAGCAGTCAGATATTCGGAAGAGGAATCTGTTGACCGCGGCCGAGGCCCTGCAGGCACGGCACGTCAAAGTAGGCGATTTTTTCAAGGAGAAAACTCCGATGCCACGCCTGATTGAGGCATTTGCCAGCCTGTGCAAAGAAGGGGCGGAGCATGGAACCAAAATTTGTTTTGAATTGATGCCCTTTGCCATGATCGACACGCTTAAGGACTCCCTGACCATGGTCGAAGGCGCGGGCGCAGGGAACGGCGGCATTGCGCTAGACCTCTGGCACATAGTCAAGCTGCATATCCCTTACGAGGAAGTTGGTCGTATTCCATTGCGCTATCTCGTCAGCGTCGAACTCAATGACGGGACCTTTGAAGCGCCATGGA
>JBGQIG010000247.1:0-5185 GCA_041498365.1 Terriglobia bacterium
ACTTTGGCGAAGCGCGCGAACTGCTGGTCCCTGTGCCGTTCATGGCGACCGCGATGACGGACAAGCTGTATGACGAGATGCAAGCCGTGAAACCGGCTGATCTGCCTCCGGTGGACCTGTCATCGGGTCCAAAGACCTACAAGCTCACCGATCTTTTCCCCGTCCCCGTCAGCCGCGACTTCGACTTGGTGGTGAAGTACCAGGCCGCCGACGTTTCCGACAGCGGCAAGACTTTTCAGGACAACCTGGCGGTGATGAAAGCACTGGTGGCGAAATATCCAGAATTTCGCGATGGCTTTGCGGGTATCGTGGTCCGCGCAGTGGAACCCTCGGGACGGGACTACGGATCGATGCTGGCGATGAAGGATATTAAGTAGCTTCTAGCTTCTACTTCTGGCCCCGCCCTGCGCGCCGCGGAACAGCCCTGTCTTCAGTGTCCTCAGTGTCTCTGTGGACAGTGGTCAGTGGTCAGAGTTGGTTCGTACATAAGGTTATCGAGTTTTCTCCGTGTCCTCAGTGTCCTCTGTGGTTAACTGGTCTCGTAGATCCAGGGAAATTCGTTCCTCGTTTAGCATGGAAGCGTGTCCAGGACGAATCGCTCCCGGCGAGTGGGTTTGACGCGCGCTCTTTCGAAGCTTGGTTACTGCTCTCGTTCGAACGCGTTGGTTCTGATTCATGCCGGGCGAGTGCGGTTGAACGGTGCAGTCCGCCGCGATCCCGAAACGCCGGTCAATCTGGGGAAGGATCAGATTGAAGTCGATCGTCAGCCGGTTGCCACCGCCGCCAAGGTTTATTTCATGCTTAATAAGCCACGCGGAGTGATGACCACAGCATCTGACGAAAAAGGGCGGCAAACGGTCTATGCATTTCTGGGTCCTGATTTGCCCTGGGTGGTGCCGGTAGGGCGGTTGGACAGAGCGAGTGAAGGCCTGTTGCTGTTAACGAACGATTCTGAATGGGCGGCGCGAGTGCTGGCGCCGGCCACACACCTGAACAAGACCTACCACGTACAAATTGGCAGAGTCGCCGACGCTGAATTGCTGGAATCAGTGGCCAGGGGCATCAAGACGGATGAGGGTGATTTGCTTCGCGCCCGGAACGTCCGCATGCTGCGCAGCGGTAAACGAAATTCGTGGCTAGAAATCGTGCTGGATGAAGGCAGGAACCGCCACATTCGACGGATGCTCGAAGCGCTGGGGGTCGAGGTCCTGCGGTTGGTGCGGGTTGCGATCGGCCCGCTGCCTCTGGGGCAGCTTCCCAAGGGTGGTGTTCGCCGGCTGACCGGAGAGGAGAAACAGGCGCTCGATCTTGCAATGCCGGATCCCGATTGAGGGGAAGCCGTGAGCACAGCCCATAAGTGGATTCACGGCTCAAGCCCGCAAACGGGAATCGATTCGGATGAGTTACAGACCGTCGCGCATGAACCCAAGTGGAGCCAGCGCTTTGGCGGCCAGTTCAAGCTGTTGGAGGTTGTCGAGCGTGAAATCAGGTCCAGCCGAGGCCAGGTCGAAACCCTTGTGGCAGACCTGGATTACTCCCAGCACCCTGTTCGCCGTGTCGAGCACCGGCGCCGACATCAACTTGTGGATTGTAGCCGGGTGAAGTTCTTGTTCTTCGGTTTTTTCCCCGCCGGGCTTGATGCTCTCAAAGATGCTGGCGTGCTTCACCCGCGTGAAGTTGTTGAACAACTCAACTTTTCTGGTGACCGCAGTGTGTGCGGCGACGGCTGTCGAACTGGAAATTGGGATCGATCCCGCAGTGCTGAGTTCAAAGGGACAGAGAAACTTTAGTAATCCATTCTCCAGGCGCAACAGAGCGATTTCGTTAGGACGCACGCGAAAAATCTTTGACAGCTCAACACAGCAGCGTTCGGGAGTGCCGGCTTGCGCAAGCCTGCGTTCGAGAGCCCCGAGCTCCAATGCGGGCGCGGCTGCCGCCCCTGAAGAACCCTGACCCGAAGTTTCATTATTTCGCCGCATGCGATTACCAAAAGCGGAAAAATCTGCCCCCAGCGATTCCTATGCTGACGTCGCCGAGAGCACGTAGCAAGTTACCGAGGTACTGTGGGGATCTTCTGCGGGTGTGGTTAGCGCATTGGAAGTTCCGCGTCGGCAGTGGGGGCTTTGCTATCCGCGGGTCAGCGGAAAACTTTTTTCACGCCAGCCGCGAATTCCGCCGTCCATCGAGAGCACGTGGGTATAACCCATCTTTTGGAGATTGTCGGCGGCCAGAGCGGAGCGGTATCCGCCACCGCAGTAGAGGACGAGCGGAGTGTCCAGTTCCGGCACGCGCTCCTCGATGTCGCGCTCGATGATGCCCTTGCCCAGGTGAATGGCCCCTGGCAAATGGTCCTTGGCGTACTCGCTCTCCTCCCGGACATCCACCAGCAGAAATTGTTCGCCGCGGTCGAGTCTGGCTTTGACGTCATCAATGCTTACTTCTCGAATACGCTTCCTGGCATCTTCGACGATGCGCAGAAAACGAGCGGAATGCTGATGTGCCATAAGACACCGTCTCTCCGGTGAGGTTGAAGAACTTGGAGAATCAGGAATACAAAAATATTCTCTGAGATTATTTTAGCGAAAATCGGAGTATGCGGGGCCAGCCCCAGTCCTGCACGGCTAGATGCCAATTGCTAAATGCCAGGTGCTGCGTTCCAAGCTATTCGCCGGAACCTGCGGCAGCTTCGGAGGCTGGCTCGGAAGAGTACGAACCGGGTGCGGAAGAGGCCAGAAATTTCTGCAGATCAGTTTCCAGTTTCAGGCGATCTTCTTGTCCAAGGTCCGCGAATTCAAAGGGCTGCAGACAGCCCTGGGTGGCCCACATGGGAAACAGCATGGCCGCTTTGTTGCGTATTGTGCTGCCCCCTACGTGAAACATCACTTCCACTTTGATCCCTTCATCAAGCGGCTTTTCCAGGTGTAGCAAGCCTCCGGTGAAAGAAAGCTGGTGCAGGCGGGCCCTGATCTGGCGTCCGCTTTCCAGCCGGACTAAGGCCAGAACGGTTCCCGCGAGTTTGACCCGAGGGGCGCGCCGCGCGTTATCTGCTTGTCTAGACTGGGGCATGCGTGTTTCCCACTATGACATTGGCTGCCCCGCGACGGCAGATTACGAAAGAGCGCGACCTTTTCTCGGGGAAAATTATTTCGCCTTATATTCGCTTCTGGCAAGTTCCTAGGGGTGCAACTTGGGTCGCAAATTAGCGAGGCTCAAGACTTTATGACGGGGTGCGGGGTTCGCATCCGGAAGGTTCCCGGTAAGCAGCGAGCGATTACTGGGGTTACTTTACCTCTGACCGATGCAGCCGTAAGCTGCGGGCTTATGGCATTCAACGCCCTGCTGATGTGCCGCGAACAACAGGCCCTGCGCGTCCTGGGGACGGCTCTGGACGAGGTTGCAATGGAGCAGGAGGTCTGCCTGTCCGCGCCGGAGGCGTTGGATCTAACCGTACTGAAGCACTACTCGGCCCTAGTCCTCGACTTCGACTTGCCCGGTGCGGCCACCGTGGCCCGCATGGCGCGACTGGCGCCGTCCACGCGCAGACCGGTGATCTTCGGCATGATCGGAGCGTTCACTGAAATCTCCGAGACCTTTCAGGCCGGCGTCAACTTCATCATTTATAAGCCACTCGGCTTCGACCAGATTGTCCGCTGCCTGCGTGCGGGGCGAGGTTTTATGCGGCCGGACCGGAGGCAATCGCCACGGCAGGAATTGGAATCGCTGGTGTATTTGCAGTTCGGCATAGCCGCGCTCCCAGCCATGGTTTTGGATTTGAACCAGGACGGTATGGCGTTGCAGGCGCCGGAACCATTGCCCCCTGTTCAACAGGTGCCACTGCGTTTCGTTTTGCCGGGCACCAGTCACATGGTGGAAGGCATGGGCGAAGTGATCTGGGCCGACGATGGCGGACGGGCCGGGATGCTCTTCTCGCGCCTGACTCCGGTTTCACGAAAGTATCTGAAGCAGTGGTTTGGTAAGCGAAACGCCAAGAAGAAACCCGCGGTACGCTCGTCTGCACGGGGCGAGAAAGCTCGCCGCGCCGCCGCCGGCTCCCACTGACCTCTCACTCTGGTCTCCCGGCTGACTTTCTGTTGATCCTCTCTCCGCGGCGGATGCGCCGATGTCTATCACGACCTTGCCCACACTAACGGCCTTCTGGCCGGGCTTGCTTCCTTTCATCACGTGCTAAACTCAAAAGCTCTTTCCTGATTGAGATCGCATGGGCGAACTGATTTTCCTTTCTGCTGTTTCCATGGCTGAACAAATTCGGAAGAAGAAACTGTCGCCCGTCGAACTGGTCGACGCACATCTCGCCCAGATTGAGGAATTGAATCCCAAGTTGAATGCCTATGTGCAGGTGGATGCCGAAGGGGCGCGCCGGCAGGCCCGTGCGGCGCAAGGGGCTGTGAGTCGAGGGGAAAAACTCGGAGCGCTCCACGGCGTTCCGCTGAGCATTAAGAGTTCCCTGGAAGTCGCCGGCCTGCGTTGTGAGGCGGGGACGAAACTGCGCGCAGGCTTCGTGGCCGCGCAGGATGCGCCTCTGGTGGCTCGTTTGCGGCAGGCCGGCGCGATCATTCTGGGCGTCACCAACGTGCCGGAACTGCTCATGGCCTGGGAAACAGACAATCTTCTTTATGGTCGAACCAACAGTCCCTGGGATCTTTCGCGCACGCCGGGGGGATCGAGCGGTGGGGAAGCGGCGGCGATTGCAGCCGGGATGTCAGCGGGCGGAGTGGGTAGTGATGGCGGCGGATCGATTCGCGTGCCGGCACACTTCAGCGGAATTTGCGGCCTGAAACCCACTCCCGGCCGCATACCTGCCACGGGACACTTCCCGGTCTCAGCCGGGCCTTTTGCTTTGCTGGGCGTGGTTGGACCGATGGCCCGCACCGTGGATGACTTGAAGGTTCTGTTCGATGTCATGCAGGGCCCCGATGACGGCGATCCCGCGGCCGCGCCTGTGTCCGTAAACTGGCCTGAGAAGGACGATCTGAAGCGAGTGCGTGTCGGTTATTTTGAGGATGATGGCCGCACACCCGTGACACCGGAAACGCGGGCGGCAGTGCGGACAGGGGCCGAGGCGCTGCGGCGAGCAGGCTTTCAGGTCGAACCCTTCTGCCCCGAAGGGCTCGAATGCGCACGGGACCTGTGGTGGAAATTGTTTGGTATCGCGGGCGGGATGATG
>JBGQIG010000248.1:0-5178 GCA_041498365.1 Terriglobia bacterium
CCGAATTCAGAGGCGCGAAGAAAATCAACATCGCAGCTTGCGGAACCAGTTGGCACGCGGCCCAGGCCGGCAAGTTCATGATCGAGCGCATGGCGCGGCTCCCGGTCGAGGTGGACTACGCCCGCGAGTGGCGCTATCGCGATCCCATCATCACGCCCGATACGCTCACCATGCTGATCACCCAGTCGGGCGAGACCGCGGACACGATCGCGGCCCAGCGAGAAGCCAAAGCCAAAGGTTCGAAGACGCTGGCCATCTGCAACGTGGTGGGCTCGATGATTACGCGCGAAGCCGCGGGAACCATCTACACTCACGCCGGCCCGGAGATCGGCGTGGCCTCCACCAAGGCGTTTACCGCGCAACTTACCGCCCTATACCTGTTTGCGCTCTACCTGGCCCAGCAGCGCGGCACCATGAGCGCCGAGCAAGCCAAAGAGGCGATACAGGAACTCACGCGCATCCCCGGCAAACTCGAGCACCTGCTCACGCACGAGGAAGATTGTGAAGACCTGGCCAAGGAATACTCGCGCTCCCAGGACTTCCTGTTCCTGGGACGCGGCATCCACTATCCGATTGCGCTCGAAGGCGCGCTCAAGCTGAAGGAAGTCTCGTACATCCACGCGGAAGGCTATCCCGCAGGGGAGATGAAGCACGGTCCCAATGCACTAATTGACGAGAACCTTCCGGTAGTGATCATCGCGACACGCGACACCAAAGATGCGTTGTCCATGACCCGCTACGAGAAGACCTGTTCGAACCTGAAAGAAGTGAAGGCCCGGTCCGGCATGATCATCGCGCTGGCCACCGAAGGCGACGAAGACATCAAAGAGGCCGCTGACCACGTGCTGTACGTTCCACCGGCTCCGGAAGAGTTGCTGCCGATTCTAGAGATCGTCCCGTTGCAGCTACTGGCGTATCACATCGCAGTGCGCCGCGGCTGTGACGTGGACCAGCCAAGGAATTTGGCGAAGTCGGTGACGGTGGAGTAGAGGAGCTTCTGGCTTCTAGCTTCTAGCAAATCCGTGTCATCATGAGCGGAGCAGTTCGATTCGCATGGCGAATCGGGCTGCGGAGTCGAAATATCTCTACTCACCTCGACCGGACCGGGAACTTCTTGCGAAGATCCGCTCTGCTAGCGATGCTTACCTTCTTGCCGGTGGTAGCGTCCCCTCAGACGCCCACCAGTTCTGCCGCGACATTCCAAAGCGGCGAAAAACCCATCCGAGTGGAAGCCTTTTACCCCGCAACCCCAGGGCGACACCCGGCAGTGTTGGTCCTCTACGGAGGGTTGGGGATGACGCTGCGCCCGGCGGGGTACCGCTACTATGCTGCCGATCTTGCCCGGCACGGTTACGCCGCCTTCCTAGTCCACTATTTTGACCGGACGAGCGAAGAGCAGGCCGGCGAAATGGACAGCTCCAGATGGGAGCTCTGGCGCTCCACCATCCGCGACGCGATCGGGTTCGCATCCAGGGACCCGAAGGTGGATCGCAAACGTATCGGAGCGATCGGGTTCTCCCTTAGTTCGGCTCTCACGTTGGCTGAAGCTGCCCAGGATCGGCGTCTCAAGGCGATCAGCGAATATTACGGCGGCCTCTCCGATGATTTCCCCAAGCACGTGACCCGCATGCCTCCCGTCCTCATTCTGCAAGGCGACGCAGACGAGGGCGTTCCGGTGAGCGAGGCTTACAAGCTGCAAAGCTTTCTCTACCAGGTTCATGCGCCTTGTGAGATGAAGATTTATCCTGGCGTAGGTCACGTTTTTGATGGCAACGGCGACACCCCTGACGGGATGGATGCGTGGCAAAGAACGCTCGCCTTTTTCGATCACTATCTGAACAAATCTCCTAAGTGACGATTCCTGCGCACGGTGAGATCATCTGATACAGGCGATGGCACCATTTCAAACGTTTACAACGCACCTTGTTCGCACTCAGGCCCTGTCCGGACTCACCAAGCATCTTGAGTTCGAGGTAAGTAGTGTTGCCCGCTTCGGCTTTGTCGCCGGGCAGTGGCTGTCGTTCAAGACCAACAAGCCCGACGGCGAGGAGATCACCCGCGCCTACTCCATCGCGTCTCCGCCGGCAGATGACAACCGGTTTGCCCTCTGTCTGAACCGGGTGCAGGACGGCTTCATGTCGAACTTTCTCTGCGACATGAAAGAAGGCGATGAAATCCGTTGCCAGGGGCCGTTCGGCGACTTCATCCTGCGGCCGCCTTTGCGTGACACCCTCTTCGTCGCCACGGGCACCGGCATCGCACCGTTCCGTTCCATGCTGCATTGGCTGCTGGCCGATCCGGCCCGACATTTGGACAAGCAGTTCTGGCTGCTGTTTGGCAATCGAACCGAGAAAGACATCTACTATCACGACGAATTTCTCGCCCTGGCCACGAAACATGCCAATTTTCATTACTTGCCGACCTTGAGCCGTGGCGGCCCGGAGTGGCAGGGCCTGCGTGGATACGTGCAGGAGCACGTGCCCGGAATCGTTCAAGGCCGGACGGACATGCATGCCTACATCTGCGGCCTGGACAAGATGATCAAAGCCAACCGCGAGCTTCTGAAAGGCATGGGCTGGGACCGGAAATCCATCCTCTACGAGAAGTACGATTAGCCGATAAGTCCTTGCGACCCTTGCGGTCAGGGCTTCGGCCGCTCAATCCGAAATCCTACCCGGTGTTGTGCAGGCCGGCGGCGATGCCGTTGATGGTCGCGCCTAGCGCGTAGTCCACGCCGTCCCCGCTTGCGCCGGCACGCTTGCGGCGGAGGAGTTCGACCTGCACCAGGCTCATGGGATCGACGTACGGGTTGCGCAGGCGGATGGAGCGGGCGAGGACTGGGTTGCCTTTTAGCAACTCCCCCTGATCGGTAACTTTGAGGACCATGCGGCGGGTACGTTCAAATTCATCGACCAACATGCTCCAGACTTGTTCCCGCAGGTCCACGTCTGGAACCAGCTGGGCATAGAGACGCGCGATGGTCAGGTCAGCCTTGGACATGGCCAATTCCACGTTGCGAATCAAGTCGGAGAAGAGCGGAAAACTCCGCATCATTTCGCAGAGCAGCGATTCATTGGCCGCGCCCTGCGCCACAAAATGCTCCAGCGCATGGCCCACGCCGAACCAGGCGGGGACCGCGTGGCGGCTCTGCATCCAGCCAAAGACCCAGGGGATGGCGCGCAGATCCTCCAGGCGGCGGCCTTCCCGGCGACGCGGGGGGCGCGAGCCGATCCGCGCGTGCTCCAGTTCGTTCACCGGCGTGGCCTGTTCGAAATACTCGAGTACGTCGGGATTTTCGGCGATGTGGCGGCGATAGAAAGCAAAGGCCTGGGTGGACATCTTTTCCATCGCGGGCGCCCAGCGCTGGTCCGCTCCGGGCGCGGGGCCTCGGGTACGGGTGAGGGCTTCCAGGCAGGATGCGATCATGATCTCGAGATTCCACTCCGCAAGAACGGGATCGGCGTACTTCCAGTTGAGAACCTCGCCTTGCTCGGTGATGCGAATCTCGCCGGAAAAGTCGCCAACCGGCTGGGCCAGAATGGCCGCGTGAGTGGGCCCGCCGCCGCGTCCGACCGTACCACCCCGGCCATGAAAGAGGCGCAGCTTCACATTGCACTCGCGCGCCGCGCGGTGCAGTTCGCGATGCGCTTTGTACAACTCCCAAATGCTGGTAAGCATGCCGCCGTCTTTGTTGGAATCGGAATAGCCGAGCATGACCTCCTGCCAGCGGCCCCAGGAGTCGAGCAGTGGTTGATATTCCGGCGCCCGCCAGACGCCTTCCATGACGGTGGCGGACGCCCGCAGTGCCTCGATGGATTCAAACAGGGGCACCGGCATGAGTCCAGGGTCATCTGCCGAGGCGGCGACTTGCACCCCGCACGTAGCGGCCAATTTCGTGACCGCGAACACATCGTCCCCCGATTGTGCTCCGCTGATGATGTAGTTGCGAATTGAGCCCGCCGGATAAGCTTTCTTCAATTCCGCGATTTCTCGGAAAGTCTGTAGAACGTCCTGCGTGGAGTCGGGAATTCGGTCAATGTAGGCGCGAGCCTCCCGCTCGTGCTGGCCTGACCCGTGCCCCGGCTGCACGAGCGTGACGCTCGCGCCTACATTAGCTTCTATTTCGGCTAGCGCCTGGGCGTGCATGCGCGCGTGCTGACGGATGTCGAGCGTCGAAAGATGAAAGCCAAAGGTGCGCACTTCGCGCAGAAGAGGATCAAGCACCAGATCGGCTAGCCGCCGGCCACGGTTGCCTGCCAGGCTTTCGCGGATCAGTGATAGATCGCTTCCGAACTCCTTGGCAGACGGGTACGCCTTCGGGTCGGCGAGCGCTTCACGGCTGTGGCGCAGCCGGATCACCATTAAGTTCAGCAAGCGGCGATAAACCTCGGCGCTGGAGATACGGGATTGGCGCGATTCATCGCCCATCTGAGCGCTGTAATCCTCGAGCCGTAACCGAACCGATTCTGAAACCTTCACCTGCCGAATGGAAGCGCTGAGTTGATCGCTGGCACGTTCGAGTTCCGAGATGTAGTGACCGATGATCGTATTCCGCGCGCGCTGCAACGCTTCACGCGTGGACCCGGGAGTGACGAAGGGGTTGCCATCGCGATCCCCGCCGATCCACGAACCAAAGAAGATCAGTTCGGGAACTTCGCAATCTTTCAATTTGATTTCATAAACCTCGCACAGGGAATCGACGAGCTCCTCGTAGAGACGTGGCAAGGCGGCAAACAGTGAAAAGGGATAGTGGTCGAGGCCCATGCGGATCTCGTCGGTGACGAGGGGTTTTTCCAGGCGCACCTCATCGGTCTGCCACAGAGCCGTCACTTCAGCAAAGATGAGCCTTTCGAAATGGCCGGCGTCGGCCTCGGTAAGAGGTAGACGGTCCAGTCGTTCCAGCTGTTTGGCAATGCGGCGGCGTTTGAGCAACACAGTCCGGCGGGCGACTTCGGTGGGATGAGCGGTAAAAACAGGTACGACTCTGATTTTGCGCAGTACGACCAGGGCCGGCTCGGCACCAATGCCCGCCGCACACATACGCCGAAACGTACCGCGGAATGACCCCTCCAGCGCGGGCTGCTCGGCATGCAGCTTGGCGGCGCGCCTCCGGCGCTTGCGGTGGTTGGTTTCGGCAAGGTTGGTGAGCTCGAAATAAATCGCGAATGCCTTGGTGAC
>JBGQIG010000249.1:0-5171 GCA_041498365.1 Terriglobia bacterium
CCGGATTCTGTCCATAGTGCCGTGACACTGCCCTGAATCTCGAGAGGCGGACTAGCGGCGATGGGCGCACGGTCGGGAACCTCGAAAGCGCGCACCACGTCACTCGGGCCTTCGCCCACTCCCGTGGCCAGAACTTGCCAACCGGATCCGCAACCGCTACGCATGGCGGCAATGTCGCTGCCCCAGCCCATCTTTCCTGCCACTTGATCGGTGATGCCGTCGAGCACATGCACTTGCCCGTCCACGGTGGCAATCAGCCACAAGGCATTCTTGTCCCGGGGTAGGGCTGCAGCGGAGTAAAAAGCGGGCGCTGTCGTCAGTTGCCGCACGCCCGGCGAAAGCGCGCCGCTAAAAAAATTTCGTGAAGAAGTAAAGGATGCGTTCAAACTGAACAGATCTGTTCCAATGGGCCAGGGATCATCGCTGTCATAGCACGTCATCGCTGGAGCCGTACCCGCCGCACTTCGGCAAAAAACGCCGGGCAGGTAGACGTCGAAAAGATGATCTTTGCGCAGGATCAGCCTTCCCCGCAGATCGCGCGGCCAGGGACGCGAGTGGGTGACAGGCAGCGATTGTTCTCGCTGCCAGCGGCTGTCCTGGAGCCGGTAGAGCACCACGCCATTCGAATCCAGCACCGCCATGCGCACCGGATTGCCGTCAATGAACGCCATATCCAGAATGCGCTCCGGCTGTGACCACAATGAAATCTTGCGCAGGACCATCACCGCCTCGGGTTCGATTGCAGGCGCATCCGGTCGCGGCAGGGAAACCATGACCACCGAAGGCTCATTCGCACCCTGGCGAATTTCTGCCACCCAGACATAGCTCCGCAAATCTTCGGAGAGTGAAACATGCACGCTTGCCGCGGCCTGCTCGGCATTGACGAAACGCGCGCCCAGAGCGGCAAGCCGGGTCAGGAGGCCGCGCCGGATGTCGTCTGCAGTTGCGCTGTTGAGCAACGAGCGGTTGGAGACTTCCACGGCCATTGTTCTCTGGCCGACAGCCGACACAATCTTTCCCGCCAGTAGTTCTTCGGCGCCGGCCCAGTTCTGTGCATTGCCCATCGCAGCCAACAGCAACACAGGAAAAAGTAGAAGAGAACGAATCAGCCGCGGAGAGAATGGCGTTGGCATGCCCGGGATGCGCGAATTATAAACCGCATTGTGCATGGCTCTGGACATGGCGCCTGGTACTGTCTGGGTTCGTGCCGTGCAGAATCTGCGCATCCTCGCCAATCCCAGCTTTTCAGGCGTCAGCTTTCAGCTCTCGGCCAAACCTTCAAGCGGTCATTCTGCGCGCCCTCCAAGCCCGAGGAACCCCGGAGTAAATGCGAAGGAACCTCACTGCCATTCCATCGCCTCTGCGCCTCTAGGAATATTGACCTGCACCGGCGGTGAAAGGTTCCGCTCTTCCCGTCAACCCCTGGTCGCCTTAGTGCTCGAGCGCCGTCTTGGCCTGGGATGGTCTATGAGCAAAGAACACCCGCAGGACTTTGCCGAAAATCAGTTCTTCCACCAGAAGTGCCACGGATAGTGAAAAGGCCATGCCCCCGATGACCGCGATAGTTGTGAATGCCAGCTCCATTGTTGCCTCCCTACTTCCCGAACTCCAGATGTAGCGGGTCAAGGACCAATGGTATGTAATTGATTATTAATAATTTACAGCGTCCACAAAATCGCAGAAACGTGTGCCTTCGAAGACAGGGTGTCATGTTTGACACATTGAAGCTGAGCAAGCCGGGCTATGGCCAATGCGCCGACTCCGGGGCTGGGCGCTTCATTTGACATCCACCAAGGCCCGCACTATTGTGGCGCCCGGACGCCGTGAACATCGTCAAGTCAACTCGCCGGTATGAGACCTGGCTTTCAGCGCATACCACTCTGGTAAAGCCGGATCTCCGCTTGAAGCATCAGCGCATGGCGAAAGCGCCTTTTCCTTTCCTGCGGGCAACTTTCTATCGATGGATGCAGTTGTGGCCGCAAGTCTGTCCCGATCTGACGAGGGCTCCCAGGGTGCTGGGCGTGGGCGACCTGCATATCGAAAATTTCGGTACCTGGCGCGACGTCGAAGGCCGGCTGGTCTGGGGTGTAAATGATTTTGACGAAGCTGCAGTGCTGCCGTTCACCAGCGACCTCGTACGGTTGGGTGCGAGCACGCTGCTTGCGATTGAGGGTGGACTTCTGCCGTTGAAAGCGAAAGACGCGTGTGCGGCGATCCTCGACGGCTACCGGAAATCACTTTCAGAACACGGGCTTCCCTTTGTGCTGGAAGAAGAACACAGCTGGCTGCGCGAAATCGCCTTCAATGAATTACGCAATCCGGTGCGGTTTTGGCAGAAGATGGAGCGTTTGCCCCCCATGAAGGGAAAGATCCCCGCCAGTGCGCTGGAAGCCCTGGAACATCTTCTTCCAGAGCGTAAGCTCGATTACCGGGTCGCACGCCGGACTGCCGGAATGGGCAGTCTGGGACGCACGCGCCTGGTGGCTATAGCGGAATGGCATGGCGGAAAGGTTGCCCGCGAAGCCAAAGCGCTGGCGCCGTCCGCACTCTACTGGGCGCACAACGCTGATGAACCGGCGGAGCTCATGTATCAAACTATCATCAGCCGGGCCGTGCGAGCCCAGGATCCTTTCGTGCAAGTCCGTGGGCGCTGGATCGTTCGCCGCCTCTCACCCCACTGTTGCAGCATCGAGTTGAATGTACTACCCAAACGCCGCGACGAACTTCGGCTGCTCTTTGCCATGGGATGGGAAACGGCGAACATCCATCTGGGCACGCGCTCGGCACGGAAGCAAGTTCTTCGTCATCTCAATCGTCTGAAGCCGAACTGGCTGGCCTCGGCTGCCCAGGACATGTCCAATGCGGCAACTAAGGACTGGCGGGCTTGGAGTAGGTCCGGCCTCAAAGGCTAGGGCGCGCTGGCCCCCGCAGTTAAAGTTCCGGCTCCGAAGAAACAGCACACAGCTGCTCTTCATCCTCTCGCTTTTCTTCTCGGGTTGAAATTGGTACGACTTGGCCTGGGGTCTCCTGACGGAGGGCGTCAAGCAGCGCGTCCAGAATCCCCTGCAGCGATTGCGGATTCTCCGCGAGCGCGCGTTCCATGCTCTCGCGGTGTATCGCCAATTCTCCGAGTTGCCTCGCGCCGCTGATATCAACACGGTGGCCCGGCCATGCACTGCGTCGCCAGCCTCTCACCCCCAATGTGGTTCGCGCGAAGGGATAGTCGAGACTTCCAGTGGTCATCCAATGGATCACCAATTCCTCGACAAGGTTGACGCTGCAGGCAACTTGAATACCCTCTCGGGAGGCCATCTGCTCATTCCATTGCAGAATCGTCAGCTTGTCTTCCCAGGTATTCTCGGCGATGAGGAACCGGGTCTCGTTGGCGGATCGCTCTTCTCCACAGATCGCACAAAGGTTTGTTCTCGCATAACTCATAGGACACCTTTCAACTCTGCTCCGCGCGATATCCCTTGTTCGCCGGTTGCATTTGCGTCAGATGCCCTACGGGCATCTGGGTATTTCTGGCTGGCAGCGGAACTGTAACCATTCCACGTCCGCGTTCAAAGGTCAGGGTGAGTAATGAAGAACAACAGTCGCACAACCAGTACCGTTCCACCCGTCGTGCCGACCGCCCTCTTCGGCCCACGGGTGCGGTCCCGGATAACATGGCGGTGGAACTTTCAGTCTCCAGCAGAAAGAGCTTGCCCTGGCTGAGCCTGCGGAAGAGACTTGGGCACACTGGGTTGGCGCACTTATCAAGCACGGAGCGTCTCCTGGAATCGTAATAACGCTGGATTGGCCGGAAAGATCTGCGAGGATGCACGTCAGTGGCCGCAGGTCAAAGGTGAAGCAAGCTTCGTAACTGGCTGAGAGGTTTGGAATCTGATTATTCGCTACGGACCAGTGCCTGCCGAATGAAGGTCACTACTGCCGATCCTTCGTCATCAGCTCATCTCCCAAGATTGCCCGCCGGTAAACCCAGGAGTAAGATTGCCGAACGGCAGGCGCCCGCAACACTTTCCCCGAAGCCTTCGGGACGCCGCTCTTCAGATTGAGAATTCTCAGGGCCTAATATGGCGGAATTTCAGCCACCTCTGGCGAGTCCGACGCAGCCACAGGAGTCCCTGTGCGGTGCCGTGGTGGGACGATTCCTCATCGGGGAGAGGCTCGGCAAAGGGGGTATGGGCGAAGTCTATCGCGCCGAGGATACCAAGTTGAAGCGCACCGTCGCCCTCAAGCGCCTCGCTCCTTCGTTACGGGCCGACTCTCTCTACCGCCATCGTTTTCTGGAAGAAGCTGAGCGTGCCTCCCGCTTTGGCGATTCTCACTTAGCCGCGGTTTATGACGTGCTGGAGGAGCAGGGCGAAATATTCCTGATCCTGGAATATGTGGAAGGCCAGAACCTGCGCCAGCGCCTGCGGCAGCCGCTGTCCCTGGACGAATTCTTTACTATCGCCATCCAGTGCGCGGAAGCGCTGGTGTCGGCGCACAAGCATGGCATCGTGCATTGCGACATCAAGCCGGAAAATATCATGCTCACCAGCGCCGGCCAGGTCAAGATACTGGACTTCGGCGTGGCCAAACACCTGCCACGTTCTGACCAGAGTTCCACCGTGGACCGCTCCGGCACTTTTGCCGGTACCCCGGCCTACATGTCGCCGGAAGTTCTCCTGGAACAGGCTCCTGACGGCCGCGCCGATGTGTTCTCGCTGGGTGTGGTCGCTTACGAAGTCCTGACCGGACAGCATCCTTTCCTCGCGGGCAGCTTCGTCGCCACCACCGACCGTATCCGCAAGGAGACCCCAGCATCCATACGCATCTTCAATCGCTCCGTTTCCGAAGACCTGGAGGCTCTGGTCAACAAGGCGATGGCCAAAGAACCAGGGCAGCGCTTTGCCAGTGCTCAGGAGCTGTTGGACGCTCTCCGCCAGGTGCATGAAGGATTGACCGTCACCGGACTCTCGCGGGTCGTGCCCCAACGCCGGCCAACCCGGCCCAAGAGAAAGACCTGGCTCTGGGCGACGGCGCTGGTCGTGGCCTCGCTGCTTTCCGCCGTAGTCTACCGGCAGGTGAAATCGAACCAGGGATTGCATTTGGCTGGATCGTCCACGCCGGTTCAAATGGCGGTGCTGCCCTTTACCCCCATGGCAGACGATCCCGGCAGCAAG
>JBGQIG010000250.1:0-5153 GCA_041498365.1 Terriglobia bacterium
GCGGATTTCCGAACGGCCCTCCATCCAGCTGTCAGCCTGAGCGGAGTCTTTCCATTCGCTTGGCGAATGGAAAGATGGAGTCGAAGGCTGGGGTCTCGAGCGTTGTGGTTCGCGTTCAGCGCTATGGAGAATGCCGCAAGGTCACGGTCTGTGGAGCGGGTAGGGGTCCTTCGATTCCTTGACTGCTTCGCATTGCGAAGCAGTCACTTTGCTCAGGATGACACGGTGCCAAACAGAAAGGTCAGAGCTTCTGGAAATCGCCTGGCCCATTCTTTCTCGCTATGAGTCGCGCCTTCGTCAATCTTCACCAGCAATCGGTCCTCTCGCAATCCGGCGCGCCGCAGGATGTGTTCCAGGTTGCGAACGTCTGCGACGACCCCCTGATCGCGGTCCTCCCTTCCAGCTTCTCTGGTTCCAATCGCCATGAATATCTTCTCCGGCCACTGCCGGAAGGCGCGACTGAATTTCAAGAGCTGGCGGTTGGAGATGAACAAAGACGGGCTCTCCAGCAGCAAACGGCCAAATACTCCGGGCCGGGCCATCGCCGTGTAAAGTGAAATGATCGCGCCCAGCGATGATCCGCCCAGGCCGGTGTGTTCCGGGCCTCTGGCGATACGGTAGCGCTGATGGACAAAAGGCATGACTTCATCCATCAGAAAATCAGGGTAGCGTCTGCCCTGAGGCCGCAGGATGGTGGGATGAAAGGACCGATACGGCAAGTACTCTTTGGGGCGGTCCTTCTGCGCGTTGTCAATGCCCACGAGAATCAGCGGAGGAATTTTGCCGGCACGAATCAGGAAGTCAGCTGCCTCGTCCGCTTGCCAGTCGACACCAATGTATGCGGTCGCCGGATCAAACAGATTCTGACCGTCGTTGAGGTAGAAAACGGGATAGTGTCGGCTTTCGTTTTCTGGCTGGTTGTATCCCGGGGGCAGCCAGACCCGCAGCATACGCGTATTGCGGAAAATGCGGCTTCGGAATTCGTGGAGGCGCAGTTCGCCCCCTGTAGCGGCGGAAGGCAGGTCACGGCCTGATGCTGTGGTCTCTTCCATGAGGAGTTAGTGGGGCCGCCGGGCGTGCTGCGTCCACAGCAGGGATGACAGCAAGGCGATGGTGAAAATCAGGGCCAGCGACGACAAGCACAAGATGCACCACGTCGCCAGGACAAACCTTTCGATGTAGGTAAGGTAGAGCGCAAAGACCAACCCGGCCAGCGAAGCGATCCCTAAGATGGCCGGAGTCTCTGGCTTACTGCGATAGAAAGTAGCCAATGCCAGCAGGGCCAAGTATCCAACCATGCCAATCAATGCCACCGGAATGTTGAGGATTACCGAGTAAATGCTGCGGTTCACAATGTCGCAGTTGAAACTCTCGCCGAAATCGCAGTAGGAAGTCTTCGAGGTACCGTAGTGATGATAGAGCGAGACCGATGAGACCAGCGCCCCGGCCAACGCCAGTAAAGCGATCAGCAGCAAAATGCGCCGGGCAAAAGGCGTCATGGCAGGTCGCATCCGGCCTTTGTGCCCAGGGCCTGCAGGGTCAGCGTTCCTTCCCGGCGTTCCCCGTCGGCAAACTCCCAGGTGGGAAAATGCTTTATGCCCGCCTCCGTGCAGACTTGAGCTTCATCACGTGAGCCCTTCACTCCGCACTCGACATAAGGAACGTACATGAAGGACGCCTCGAACATCTCCTTTTGCTCTTCACAATGCGGGCACCAGTAAGCGCCGTACATTTTGACTGGTTTCGCCGCCAGACACTTGGCGAAAGCATCGAGGCGATGGCCGCGACTACGCTGGCCTAGATAGATCACCGCGGCAAAAGCGGCCACAATCAGAACCGCAATCACGACCTTCCGCACTCGCCCTGGCTTCGATTGGCCCTGCTGGTCCCGCTCCGCTTTTCGTCTTTTGCGTTCTTCCGACATGGGAATGCTGTTCTTATACCACGACGTTGAGAGCGGATGGCAGCACGTCGAGGCTTTGGCAGTGCAAGGTGAGCACCTCACCATCCACCATGACGTCGACCGGTGCTTCGAACTGGAAATCAATGCGCTTCGCCGGCCTGCGTTCCGCCAGCGGGTGGTTGATATGTGTGCCGTCGTAGAGCGTTGGCAGGTTGCGGATCAGGCCCAGGCGCCCGATCGGGCCCCAGCGCACGTACTCGATCAATCCATCCGCTACCTCAGCTTTAGGAGCGATCATCATGGTGCCGCCGGTGAATTTGCTGTTGCTGAAGGTGAGGAACAAACACGGCCGCCGGTCGACCTCCGGCTCGCCATTCACCCGCAAAGGAAATGGACGCCGCCGAAAACGCGCCAGGCAGATGAAAATGGACGACTGGTAGCCGACCTCGCCCCACCCGCTGAAACGACGGGCACGTAACGTGGCTACGTCGGCGGAAAATCCCATGCTCAACAGATTGATGTAGTGCACCACGCCGGTCTTGTGGGTCAGGCGGAGGACATCGCATGGAGCCGAGCGCCCGGCCAGCAGCGCTTCGATCGCGAATTCCACACCGCGGTCGCTGAAGTCGCGCAAAAATGAGTTGCCCGTCCCCAGGGGGAGAAAAGCCAGCGTGGCGCGCTCACCTTCGCGGGCCGGAAAGAGCCCGTTGACGACTTCGTAAGAAGTTCCGTCTCCGCCGACAGCGATAAACTTGCGCTGGCCCTTGGCGTACGCGTCTCGAACCAGCAGGGTCGCTTGGCCGGGGGCGTTGGTTTCTACGACTTCCAATTCGATCCCGCCCGCCCGCAAACGGTCGAGGGCAGGCCCAACCAGTTTGCGGCATCGCCCTCCGCCCGCGGCCGGGTTGACCACCGCAAGAAAGCTGCCAGAATCGCTCACGGTTGGTCGCTCATAGTTTCTGTTCTATAGTTCGACCAAGGCGGCGCGGCTCAGGGTTCTGCGAATCTCCTCGGCGAGACCTATGCGCTTGATCTTCATGGCAGCGGTCCGGGGGAAATCCTTCTCCCAGACCACGCATGCGCCTACGCGTTTGAAATCGGGCAAGCGGCGGTTGCGGGCGACGATCTCCTGCCGCAGCGCCTCATCGAATTCCTGACCCTGCTCCAAACGCAAGACAAGAACCAGCGTCTCGTCGCCAAGGTTTTTTGCCGGCCAAATGTAATTCGCCGCGAAGATGCAGTACTCCTTGACCGCCAGTCCGTCGAAGATGGTCTCAATGTCCTCCGGATAAATGTTTTTCCCGCCTTCGGTGACGATCATGTTTTTCTTGCGGCCGAAGAGTTGCAGATGTCCGCTGCCGTCAAAACGGCCGAGGTCACCGGTGAGCAGCCAGCCATTCACGATCGTCTCGGCGGTAAGTTCAGGATCGTCGAGGTAGTGGGACATCACGGTCTTGCCCCGCGCCGCTACCTCGCCAATACCTTCCGAGTCCGGATTCAGCACGCGCAAATCCACTCCCGGCAGCGGCTTGCCTACCGTGTCGGCACGAAAAGGCTTCAGATCGTTGAGGGTAAGCACTGTGCCTGCTTCGGTCAGACCATACCCGTTGGCCACGGGAACGCCCAGATCATAGAAGAACTGCAAGGTCGACGGTTCCATGAAGGCACCGCCGGTAAACATGGCACGCAATTCCCCACCGAAGGCTTTGTGCACTTGTCGCAGCAGCATCCGGCTTAATCGCACATCGGGACGCCAACCGGTAAAGAATTTGTTCACTGCAATCGCCTGGTCCAAAAAGAAACGCTTTGGGCGGGACAATTCTTCAAATTTGGCCTTCAGTCCTCGCTCCAGATTTTTGAGCACCATGGGGACCAGGCTCACGTAAGTAATTTTGTAGCGCACGAAGGCGTCACGCACAAACTCAGGCCGCAGGGTGCGCAAATGCACCACGCAGGCGCCGCAGACAAATGGCCCGACAAAGCCCACCATAAAGTCGATGGCATGGTTGGTGGGTAGAATGCTCAGGTAGCGCACGCCAGGCCAGAAGGGATACCACGCGATCAGCGCTTTGCACTGCTCCAGGTAATTTTCGTGGGTGAGCACGCATCCCTTGGGACGTCCGCCCGTCCCGGAAGAATAAACGATGCAGGCGACATCCTGACGCTGGCGGGGTACGAACACGGGGTCGCCCTTGCGTCGAAAGTCCTCCCAGCGGAAAGCGCCTGCCAACTCCGCCCCGGGCGGCGCTTCGGCGACGAGAACCGTCTGCACCTTGTGGTCCTTGAACTCCGGCAACTGCGTGATAGCCCGCCACAGGTAATATTCGACGACCAGAAATTTCGCCTGGCTGTGCGCCAGCAATTGCAGATGCTCGGCCGCAGTCAGCTTGTAGTCGAGAGGGACCAGCACGCCGCCCCCATGAAGAATGGCGTAGGCCGAAATCAGCCATTTGGACTGATTGGTCATGATGATCGCCGCGCGGTCCCCGGGACTGAACTCGGCGTCCTCGAACGCCCGCGCCAGAGGCATCGCCATTTCCTTGAAGTCGGAATAGGTGAGACGGGTCTTTTCCTTGTCGCGGTCCGACTCGATCAGGCAGGTTTCATTTGGCCAGCGGTCGAGCGCCTCGCGCAGCGCTGCACCCAGGCAGGTGTATTGGTCGAGGTTGAGCATTAAAGACTTATTTCACCACAGAGATACAGAGACACGGAGAAAGGCCTATTTATTAGTTCACCACCCGCTTCCAAGATGGTCGAAGAACCGGGAACAGAGAACCAGAAACTGGCAACCGGTTGTCTGTGCAGTTTATTCATGCAGTGATCGCGGATCCATGGCGGAAACTCTGTGCTGAAACTCTTCACAGCCTGGCCTGTATCCGGCTAGCCAGCGTTCTGAAGTCGGAGACTCCCTGCAATTCGTAATCGGGAAGCTCGACGTTGAAGTGATGCTCTAACCGGGTGAGCAAGTCCAGCGCCTGCAGGCTATCGATCCCGAGAGTCTTGAAGAAGTCGTCGTCGGGGGTGAGCTTCTCGCGCGGGACTTTGAACTGCGTCGCAGCAAGGTTGAGTATCTCTTCCAGTGTTCGTTGAGCGTCTGGCATGCTTAGACTCATTCTATTCGAAACGCTGTCATGGCAAGTAGGGTTGGGCGTCTTTGCTTTCCACGAATTTTTTCAATCCGGCCTCGACCGCGGGTTGCGTGAAGAGATCGCAGAAGATATCGATCTCCTGCCGAAGTTCCTCATAGGGA
>JBGQIG010000251.1:0-5089 GCA_041498365.1 Terriglobia bacterium
AAGAGTTGGAGCCGACGAGCGGACTTGAACCGCTGACCTGCCGATTACGAATCGGCTGCTCTACCAACTGAGCTACGTCGGCCTCGGGTC
Source organism: Terriglobia bacterium (assembly GCA_041498365.1). Lineage (GTDB taxonomy): Bacteria > Acidobacteriota > Terriglobia > Terriglobales > Acidobacteriaceae > JAIQFF01. Next base: position 91 of record JBGQIG010000251.1, read on the forward strand.
TGCTTGGTTTCAGTTTACCAAATTGCTTGGTGGTTGCTGCTGTTCATGCAGCTTGGGCCTCAACTCCTCCGGAGCAAGTCATCTCCCGCGGCACGCCTGCGGGATGGAATCATGCCGCCCTGATTGCAGTAGACTGTGGCATCGGTTACGCCAAGATCGAGATGAAGATGACGGATGCACAGTCTTCGAGGGATCCGGTGGAAAACGGCAATCGCTGGCTCACCACCGCCGCCTCGCTCGTAGTAGGCGGCGCGTTCTTCGCCTTGTGGTTCTGGCTTCTGCCACAGTGGCTCGGTTTCCGCGTGGAAATGGCGGGCACGGCACAATGGCGATGGCTGGCGGCGCTTCCGTCAGTGCTGGGATTCGCGGTTGCTCTGCGCTGCATTTGGGACTTCGGGTGGACGGGACGCGGGACGCCCGCCCCGATCGCTCCGCCGCAGCGATTGGTGGTAGTGGGTTTCTACCGCTTCGTGCGCAACCCAATGTACCTGGGCTTCGCGGTAGGCTGGATCGGGCTGTGGGTTGTGTTCGGACGCGCCAACCCGGTGGCGATTGCTGCCGTGGCGGCCGTTGCCCTCGGCATACATCTGTTCGTGGTCTTTTATGAAGAGCCAACTCTGCGCGGGAAATTCGGGGCGGACTATGAAGAGTATTGCCACAATGTGAGTCGCTGGTGGCCGCGTGCGCGAGCCTGGAAGCAGCCGCAATAGCAGCGCTGGGAATCAAAGCGATGTGAGCCGTCCAGAAATCGGCTAGTCAACCTGCTGTACAAAGCCTTTGCTCACGCCGCCGTCCGCACCTACCGCAAGGTTTTCCCCGCGGTCGTGAACAAACCGGACATCGCAGCATTCCAACTCTGCCAGTCGTGGCCACTCGGCGTCGTAATCGCTTCCACGTTCACTCCCCGCTCACGCATCTGCCGCACCAAGCGCTCATTGACTCCATGAAGTGGGTCGCCTTGTCCGCACGACTCAAACCATCTTGCGCTGTGCGGGTCTCGCATGTGATCAAGCAGTTCAAAAACGTCCTCGTCGCGTCTCGTACTCTCCCTTACGCCGAAGATGGTCCAGATCGTCCACGTCTGCCCCCAGCGCCGCAGGCTCGCCTGGCGCCGGGTGATGTCGAGCGCTGCGCTCATGCTTCCGGCAAATCCATACTGTTCCGGGTGCTTCAACGTCAGCTTGACCGCCCCGTATCCTCCCATCGAAATGCCCGCAATTCCCGTGTGTTCACGGCCCTTCAGCGCGGGAAATCTTGCTTCGACATCCCGCGGAAGGTCCAGAGCAATCGCGTCTTCCCACCGTGCATACCTCCTGTGTTTGGCGTTTGTGTAGTATGAATAGTCGGCTTCTGGGATCACCACGAGTAGACGCTCGAGCGTGGCAAGCTTCGCTACTTCCGAGCGCTCCATTATTTCGACCGGACCACTATTGGCGCCGTGAAGCAGGTACAACACCGGAAGCCGTTCATTCGGTCCAACCTTCGGGACGATCGCGCGATACCAGAGCACCCCGTCTATCCCGGCGCTGGGGAAGCGGACGTCTGTGACCGTCACTGCATTGTCGTCGGAGACGCCCTGCACAGTCGGCCGTTGAGCCGGATTGTGGCACCCGAAGCAGGCAACCAGCAGTAGAATAAAGACAGGCGCTCGTCGCACGCTTTGAAGCCTAGGTCTCGCAAGTTCATCTCGCAATTGCCGGTTCGGTTTCCCGTCGGGCTGACGACTGAAGACCGGCGACTGACGACTAATCTGCAAACGAAAAGGCCGCCCTGGCAATGGGGCGGCCTTCTCTTTTAGGGAGAATAGTTCCAACGGGGCAAAAAACCGTCAAAACTTTCTGGCGAAATCTTATGAGTCGAAAAAGGGGGGTGTCAAGGAATTTTTGTGAAATAAATATCTTTGTTTTCAATACTTTAGAAAATGGGTTAACAGGTCGGGGGAATGACTCATTTTGAGATTCCGATCCGGGCTTCCTGCCTTAAACCGCTTTGATTGATGAGCTTACCTTGGAATCAGCGGTTCCAGCTGGACCTTCTGACAGGTTCAAAGAGATGAAGTCTGCGTCCTTTTCACGATGCAGCACTCGCTCCGGAAGAAAGTGGTTGAAGAAGATGCGAATCCCCCCGAATGCCACTCCCGCCACCGCTGCGAATCCAATCAGAATCGCACACAGCAAAAAGACGTTGAGCAACAGGTTGGCGAGATTGTTCTTCTTGCCCAAATAGGTGTTCTCGTTCCAGGTGACATCGGCCTCGTAGTTCACCGCGCCCAGAAGAGTCCGTGCTTCTGCCTGCGAGATCGCTCCGGTGGCGACTACCACCATGGGGCCCGTGCGCTTGTTGAAGAACGGTCCCGCAACTAGGACGCTGCCGGTCTGCGGGTTAGGTTGACTGGCTGCGTCGATCTGGCGCAGATGTTCGGCGGCGATCTGCGGTGTCGGGTAGGAAATCAGCATCAGGGTGGCGATCCCGTCTGCCGTTTGATAGGAACCTAGGGCTACTTCCGCGCTGGCATTGAAGTCCACCAGTTGCGAGGATAGCGGCGCGCTGATCTTCTCCAAGCCAATCGGACCCACGACATATTTCGCAGTGTTCTTCACATAACCCAGCTTCGGGAGGTATGCCGGCAGGCTGGGCAGATTTCGCGTGTTGCCCACAGGCAAAGGCAACTCCTGTGACAGTTCCCGGAGTTCTGCTGTCGACATCGCGCTCAGTCTCCCGAACACGGCGTCCACCAGGACATTGCCGCGATAGAAAAGCACCCGCTCATTCAGCGACGCACCTTGGTCCGGGACGGTCTCCTTGAGCATCTGAGGCATCTTGTAATAGGTAAACGCGCCGTAAGCTCCGCTGGCATCGCCGAAGCGGGCGGCCTTCACGGTGAGCTTACGCCCGTCTTCGCGGGTGTAGGTGCCAGATTCAAAGTCAGTCAATCCGTATTCTTTAAGCAGACCGGCGTTGACCGCATCGGCCACCGCCGGATCTTTACTGGTCTGTACCGAACCTGAGATCTGCCAGCCACCAAATCGCTGGGGCAGGATGGGTTGTGTGGCGCGGGCGCCCTCGCCCGCGAATGCCGTAGCAACACCCAAGGCCAACAAGATCAGCACGGAACTCAATCTGGCAATCTTCATGAGAACTAAGAGGGCGGTGGCGGGAGCCCTCTGTTATTAGACTACAGACCGGTCGGGAAAGTTTCCAGCAGCGCAACTGCATGACGACGGAAGGTCAAAGGCTTACCGCAAAGTGCGCAAAGAAATCTGCAAAGGTCGCGAAGAAAAACTGGTCAGCGCCCTGCGCCATCTAAGATTCCGGACTACTGGCCTTCGCCCTTATCGATCTTGCTCGCGACTTTGACTCCGCTCAAGCCGCTCACATACTTCGAAATCCCCCGGTAGAGCGATTCGGCAATGCGCTGGCGATAATCAGCAGTCTCCAGCCTGCGCTCATCACCCGGGTTGCTGACGAAGGAGATCTCGGCCAGGATCGAAGGCATGTTGGCTCCGATGAGCACGATAAACGGCGCCTTCTTGACCCCACGATCGCGAATTCCGGGATTTTTCGTGGCCAGCCCGCTGTGCAGTGCACGCTGCACATTCGAGGCAAACTCCCGCGACTCCTCGATCTTTTCCTTTAGCGCAATCTTTTTCACCAGGTCTTGAAGTTCATAGATGGATTTGTCCGAGGCCGCATTTTCGCGCGCCGCGACGTCCAGCGCTTCCGCCGAGGATGTGAAATTCAGGTAGTACGTCTCCACGCCCCGCGCATCCGGGTCACGGCTGGAGTTAGCGTGGATCGAAACAAACAGGTCCGCCCGCTCCTGGTTGGCGATGGAGGTGCGGGTCTCGAGCGGAATGAAAGTATCGTCCTTGCGGGTATAAACCACGTCGGCGCCAAGCCGAGTCTGCAACAGCTTGCCCAGGCGCCGGCCGACATCCAACACCAGATCCTTCTCCTCCAGCCCCTTGGGTCCGATAGTGCCGGTATCGTGTCCGCCATGGCCGGGATCAATCACGATCTTGCCGATTTTCAATCCCAAAGCACGAATCAGCGAGCGGTCGCCCCTGGCCGTTGGAGAGGCTTCATGGACATCCGGAAAAGATGTTACGGTCTTACGTTTGCTCCGGGCGGAATTCTTGGAAAGCGTGGGCAGCGTCAGCGGGGGCACAGGCAGCATCATAGCCGGCTTGACCGTGAGCTTGATTTCAGGCGGATCGAGTTTCGCTACCGTGACGCCGCCATCCTCATCCTCATCGTCGGCTTCCACGACTGTCTTCTTGGCGCTGATACTGCTCGTCGCCGTCGTGAGCGATGCCGGTTTCTTGCTGATTGCTCTTGGCTGTAACCTGGCGTTAACGGCGGCAGGGGTCTTGGCCGGAGCAACCACGGCTGCATCGGCTCTTTTCGAAGGCTCTGGATTTGCTGTCTCAGGCCCCTTCGGCGATGTTGTCTGCGTCGTTTGCTTGCCCGGCAAATCCTGGCTGAGGTTGTCCTGGCCGCGAGCCTCAAGCCCATGACCATCCTTGCCATGAATATCAATGATCAACCGCGGCGGATTCGTCAGCAGGAACGTGTCGTATTCGGAACGATCAGCTACTTCCAGAACGATCCGCGCCTTCCCCGGCTGGAACTGGGCAACCCGAATTTTGTTCAGCAGCCCGTCATCAACCTCGAAAGTTTTGCCCAGCAGCGTGGAAGGGAGATTCGTATCCAGTAAATCGAAGAAGATTCGCTGAGGATGATCAATGCGCTGGGATTCGAACCTTGCGTCCCTATCCAGCTCAACCGCGACCCGGGTGTAATCCGGGCTGGACCAGTGACGGACGTTAGTGACGCGCGAAGGCTTCCGGGTTGTGTTCTGGCTCTCAGAGTCTGCAGTGGCCGCAGCCTTCTCTGTTTCAGCAGACTTGGAACTTCGGCTGGAAACCTCCTTCCCTGCACGCCCTCTCGGGCGATCGGAATCGTCATCCGAATCGTTCTCGTCCTTTGACCTCAACCC
>JBGQIG010000252.1:0-5076 GCA_041498365.1 Terriglobia bacterium
GATCTTTCGGTTCGGAGACGAACTCCACGCCCTTCGCTTTCAGTTCTTCACAGGTCTTGCGGCAATCGGCGGTGTGGAAGGCGCCGGCATTGAACAGGCCCTTCTTCAGCAGTGCGGCCATCGCGTCAATGTCTTTGGTGTCACTCTTTCCCGCGTCGCCGCCCTTCATCTTGATGAAATTGGTGCCGCTGCCCACCTTCATCAGGATGATCTCCAGCTCAGCCTGTCCTTTGGGAGCGACGGTCAGCCAACGGAAACCGTTGGGCAGCGATTGGTCAACTTTGACTTCGAACCCCAGCTTGTTGACGTAGAAGTCCTTAGCCTGGTCCTGATCAAGCACGTAGATAGTGGCGTGTGACAGTTTTTGGATCATGATTTTATCCTTCGCGGGCATGTGTGCCCTGGCAAAGAGTAGCGAACCCGCGGCAGGCAATCTTCTCGATTCTTGCTATTCGACACAGGTCAAAATCCCCGCCCAAGCTGAGCTTGGACGGGGCACCCTCGAGACCTTATTCGATGGCCCAGGCCTGTAGAAAGCATCCCGGCACCATCAGCACGCGCCAGGGAGCGCTGTATCCGAAGATGCGGCGGACCTCGCGCTGAAATGCGGCGGGACTGCGGCCGAACTGGGCGCGGAATTTGTTGGAAAACGATCCCAAACTTCCGTAGCCGACCTCGAAACAGACTTCAGTCACGCTGCGCTCGGAGGCGAGCATCCGCCGGGCACGGTCCATGCGAAGGCGAGTGAGAAAACTATGCGGGGTCTCGCGAAAAGTGGCACGGAAGAGGCGATGGAAATGAAATTCCGAAAGACAAGCCTCGCGCGCCGCCTGCTCGAGCAGAACACGGGACTGGTATTCGGCGGCAAGGAGATCGCGTCCGCGACAGAGTCGGCGGAAGGTGTCGTCATGGAGAAGTTGCGGCACCTTAAAATGATACTACCCTGCGGGGGCAGATTAGTCAGCCTCTTCCCCGAAACTGAATGATCCTCCGGCGATCGCGTTTTGAGGGTCGGCCTGCGGGTAACTGTTCGAACTGCATCATCGCCTTCCGCTCCGCTGCCACCTTCAGGCGCTGCTCGTGGCTGGCCTCGGTCTCGCGGTAGAGGGTTTGAGCAACCGACGCCGGGCCACGGACCTCCCTCAGAAGCAAAACTTCCACCTGAAAGTCGCCGCTGTCGTTGGTCACTTGCAGCATGTCTCCAATGCGGACCTCGCGCGCAGCCTTGGCAGGATGTCCGTTGGATTGGATCCTGCCGAGACCACAGGCGTGCGCGGCCAGGGCCCGCGTCTTGAAGAATCGGGCAGCCCACAGCCACTTGTCGATTCGCACGGAGGGCATGAGCTATTTTCCTATATCAGTGTCATTTCAGGAGGGTATCCGCACATCGTCCCGCGAGCAATCCAAGCACAAATGGCTGGGGAATTGCCGCTCGAATCCCGACGTAATGGCATCAATTGCGCGACCAAGCAAAAGTTTCCTGCATCCAATGTGTTTCGTGCTCTCAGAAGTCTAGAATTACCTCCTATATCTAAAGCTGGAACCGGATCATGGCCAAACCTATTTTGCTGAGTGTGGATGACGACTCCGACGTTTTGCGGGCGATTGAGCGCGACCTACGTTCCCAGTACGGCGCCGGATATCGGGTGATCGGAAGCGATTCTCCGGAGGGCGCGCTGGACCTCTTGAAGCAGTTGAAGGTGCGGAATGACAGTGTCGCCCTGCTGCTTGCCGACCAGCGTATGCCTCGCATGGATGGCGTGGAATTTCTGCAGGAGGGAATGCGGATTTTTCCCAAGGCGAAGCGCGCATTGCTCACCGCCTATGCTGACATGAACGCCGCCATCAGTGCTATCAATCAAGCCAACATCAACTACTTCTTCCTGAAGCCCTGGGATCCTCCGGCGGAGCATTTATACCCGCAATTGGACGACCTGCTTGATGACTGGCAAGCTTCGTATCGTCCCACTTTCGAGGGAATCCGCGTGTTGGGCACACGCTGGTCGCCGCGGTCGTACGAGTTGCGCGACTTTCTGGCGCGCAACCACGTTCCGTATCAGTGGATTGACGTTGAGCTCTCCGCCAACGACCCAGAAACCAAACGTCTGCTGGAGGCCTTGGGGCCGGAAGCTGCGAACCTTCCGGTTGTGCTCTTCCCGGACGGGACAAAGCTTCTGGAGAGCATCCCGTCGGAAGTCGCAAAGAAGGTGGGGTTGCGGACGCATGCTCAGACCAACTTCTACGATCTGGCGATCGTCGGTGGAGGCCCGGCAGGCCTGGCGGCCGCGGTTTATGGCGCGTCGGAGGGTTTGCACACGGTGATAGTTGAGCGCGAAGCGCCCGGCGGTCAGGCGGGGATGAGCTCGCGCATTGAGAACTATCTGGGGTTTCCGGCGGGGCTCAGTGGCAATGACCTGGCCCGGCGCGCAGTGGTGCAGGCCCAGCGGTTTGGAGTGGAAATCCTGTCGCCGGTGGAAGCGGTCGGTATCCGCACCGAGGGGTCTTACCGGATCATCAAGCTGGCGGACGGAAACGAGATTTCCTGCCATGCCTTAATGATCGCGAGCGGAGTGCAATGGCGGCGCCTGGAGGCTCCGGGGATCGACCGGTTGCAGGGCGCGGGTGTCTACTATGGCGGTGGCGCCACCGAGGCCCTGTCCTGCGAAGGCGAGATTGTCTACGTTGTGGGCGGCGCGAATTCGGCGGGCCAGGCAGCCATGAACTTTGCCCGCTACGCGGAGCGAGTGGTTATCCTGGTGCGCGGGACTTCTCTCGCCAGCACCATGTCGCAGTACCTGATTGACCAGATTAAGGAGACCCCCAACATTCAGCTGTGGGCCCATGCCAGCGTCGCCGAAGCCCATGGCGCCACCCATCTGGAAGAGATCTCAGTGCTTTGTTCGGACACCAACAAAATCGAGCGCGTGCCGGCGAGTGCGATGTTCATCTTTATCGGAGCGCTGCCGCGAACGGATTGGCTGGCAGGCGTGGTCGAGCGTGATGATCGCGGTTTCCTCTTGACCGGCCCCGATCTCATTCGGGATGGGCAACGTCCCAGGGGTTGGGCTCTAGACCGCGACCCATTCCTGCTTGAGACCAACGTTCCCGGCCTTTTTGCGGTGGGCGACGTACGGCATGGCTCGGTCAAACGGGTGGCTTCCGGAGTCGGCGAAGGATCGGTGGCGGTGCAGTTCATCCATCAATACTTGAGCAAGGTGTAATGGTCGAAAAATCGGAACTACTGAGCATCCCGGTATTCGCCGATCTGCCTGACGATCAGCTGGATTGGTTCATCAGCCAGGCGCAAGAGATGCATCTCAAGGCAGGGGATATATTCCTGCAACAGGGCGCTCCGGCCGACGCCATGTTTGTCGTGCTTGACGCGGAACTTCAGATGCGGGGCGCGCTCGGTGGCGAAGCTGTCGTGATTTCGATAAGTCCGGGTGAAGTTACCGGATTGCTGCCATTTTCGCGGATGACGCGGTTTGTGATGAGTGGACGGGCGGTCAGCGATGGCCGGATCCTGAGATTTCCGCATTCGCTGTTTCCAGATCTGGTGCAGAAAATGCCGGAGCTGGCCAAGCGCCTGGTGGGCCTGATGTCCGACAGGATCCGTGAAACCACCCGGATGGAACAACAGCGGGACCGCTTGGCTGGCCTGGGGAAACTTTCCGCAGGTCTGGCCCATGAACTCAACAATCCCGCTTCAGCGGCCAAACGGGCCACCAGCCTGCTGCGCGACGCGCTGCACAGAATCAAGGATGCGGTCCACGAGTTGGGAAGACGCGAGCTCACCCCTGCTCAGAAGTCAGAAATCGAGAAGCTGGAAGCTTCGTTCATGCAGCAGGACGAGCGTCCGCTCGATGCCTTGACCGTCAGCGACCTGGAAGACCAGATTGATTCCTTGTTACGCAGTCACGGACAGAACGACTTGTGGCAGCTGGCCGCCGACCTTGCCCGAAAGAACGTCAAACCGGAAGTGTTGGAATCGCTGTTCGCCACGCTTGGCGCCGACGTTGCCCGCGCTGCCCTGGTGCGGATCGCCGCTTCGGTGGAAATCGCGAATCTGTTGAACGAAATCGAGAGCAGCACGTCGCGAATCTCCGACCTGGTACGCGCGATCAAGGAATACACCTACATGGACCAGGCGCCGGTGCAAAACGTAGATATCGTAAAAGGTCTGGAAGTCACGCTCACCATCATGAATCACAAGCTCAAGCGCGGAGTTACCGTGCACCGCGAGTACGAGCCGGTTCCTTTTCTGGTGAATTCCTTCGGTAGCGAGCTGAATCAGGTCTGGACCAACCTCATCGACAATGCGATCGACGCGATGGGTGGAAAGGGCACGCTGCGAGTCAGAACTTATCGCGACGACACTTGCGTTGTGGTTGAGATTGGCGACAGCGGCCCGGGCATTTCGCCTGAGATAGAAGCGCACATCTTTGAACCTTTTTTCACCACCAAAGGAGTCGGAGAGGGTACCGGCCTCGGCCTCGACACGGTGCAGCGAATTGTGAAGAAGCACCGGGGCACGATTCAGGTCAGCTCGAAACCTGGGGACACGCGTTTCCAGGTGTGGCTTCCGCTGGCCGAAAGTCCAAGTTAGCGCGCCCTCGCTTCACCGCAACCCTCTTGCCGGGTCTACCTTTATGGCGTGGACAGCTGCGCTCAGGTCGCGTGGGTTGGACCGGCCTCACGCAGGTGGAGTTCGTGCTCACACTGGGCTGGCAGCCCTTGTTTCGGCAAGTATAAGTCAGGGCTTGATTCCGTCACGCTGCTTTGCGACCTGTGCGCCTTGCAGTTAAAGACATTAACCGCAAAGAACGCAAAGGACTTCGCAAAGGACGCTAAGAACTTCGCTCGGCCACGTCGGATGGCTGTGTTTCCTGGGTTCAACACAGGCAGAATCTCGCGCTATCACAAATGCGTGAAAGCCCGGCTGTGCTTGCTTAGTTCGATCGGTTGGCTAGCGGGTCGAGGCGGATCTTCCAGCAGCGAGTTGCAGCACTTTGTCTTTGGAACCGACGATGTGCTCGTACATGAGCTTGCGGGCTGCAACCGGATCATGGCGGTGGA
>JBGQIG010000253.1:0-5060 GCA_041498365.1 Terriglobia bacterium
CGGGAACGGCAGCGACGACGCAATCAATGTCCTTGTTGTCCAGCAGTTCCTGATAGCGCCGCGTAGTGGGCAGGTCGGGGCGGACAATCTCCTTGGCCAGGGTATGACGGCCGTCATAAAGATCGCAGGCCGCGACACACTCCACTCCCGGCAGCTCGATCGCACTGCCCAGCAGCCCTGACCCCTGCATGCCGATCCCGATCATGCCGAAGCGCACCCGATCGCTGGACGCCACCGCTTGCGGCAAGGCCCAGAGCGGGTCGGGATCGAGCAAGATGGTTTTCAAGCCGAGCGATGCCCCGGCAGCCGCCGCGCTGATTCCAATAAATTCACGTCGCGAGAAACGATTCCTCTTCATCAAGCCTCCGGCACTGATCGACAAGATTTGATCTGCGAGATTTGAACTGCAGGACTTGAACTCCTATGGCGTCAGCATCTTCACCGCGACTTCCTTGTAGAACACGACGTCCTTATCGCTGTGGTTCTGCAGGCCGATGTAGCCCTGCTGGGGACGCGGCCCACGTTCCGGCTCGAACTCGAATTTCTTGGCCGGGACCGGGTTGCCCTCGGTGAACTCCGTCACTCTCACGCCGTTGACCACCACCGTGGTGTGAGGCCCATCCAGGGTGATTTCCATCGTGTTCCACTCCGGCCCAGGTTTGCCTGGGCGAGCCAGCGGCTTGCTCATCGAATACAGCGCACCGGTCACGTGATAATCATCTTCATCGGATTTCTCCGGTTCGTTATCGATCTGCACCTCATACCCGTAGTGTACGGGCATCCATGCCTCCCGCGGCTCGATCGGAATGCGGATAAACACCCCGGAGTTATCGTTGCGGTCGCGCATCTTGAACACTACGCGGATCACACAATCGCCCAGCTTTCCTCCGGTCCAGTACAGCAGCCCCATCCCGCCGTGCGTGCGGATCAAGCCGTCTTCAACCGTCATTTCACCGGGACCAACGTGCTTCCATCCCACCAGATCCTTGCCATCAAACAACTGTTTCCACTCAGCCGACTGAGCTTGTGCTGCCAGAACCATCAGGCTCATAAGGACGACGAACAACGCCAAACCTGATCGCATAATGGCAACCTTTCGAAGCGGAAGAAGAATACACCAAACAGCTGTATAGAAGTTATGGGGTAAGTCCTTTTATCAGAGGCCTATCGCCAACCATGGGCCCGGCCTTGACTTGCCAGTTACCGAAGGTCAATTTGCTGCGGCAAACAGGAGGAAACTGGCATCAAATCAAGATATAATATTTCGGAAGCCGCATGAGGAAGTAATCTCTCTTCCAGAGAAGATCAAATCCGATGTCCATGAAGACTAAGGCCGTAATTCTAGTTTCCTCCGCCGCTGTTCTGCTGTTCATGGTGGTAGGCGGATTGGACGGCGTTCGCGCCTCCAACAACGATGGCTCTTACCGGCAACTGCAAGTGTACAGCGAGGTGCTTTCGCGCGTGCGCAGTGAGTACGTGGAAGAGCCCAACATCCCCGCCGTGACCGATGGCGCCCTGCACGGGCTGCTTGAATCGCTGGACGCGAATTCCAGCTATCTGACGCCGGCGGAATACAAAGAATACAAGGCGAACAAAACCGAAGCGAAGGGCGAAATCGGGGCGGCGGTCTCGAAGCGTTTCGGTTATGCCGCCGTGATTTCGGTGATTCCTGGCGGCCCCGCCGACAAGACCGGCATCCAGGCCAGCGACATCATCGAGGCCATAGAGGGCAAAAGTACGCGCGAGATGTCGCTGGCCGAGGTCCACAATCTGCTGCAAGGCCAACCCGGCTCGAATTTGAATGTCGCCGTGGTTCGAGCCCGCCGCGCCGAACCGCAGAAACTGGTGATCACTCGCGATATCGTCACCGTGCCGCCCGTGACCGACAAAATGATGGATGATGGTATTGGCTATATCGAAGTGGATGCTTTTAACAAGGGTAAAGCGCAGGAAGTCGCCACTAAAGTCCGCGCGCTGCAGAAGTCAGGAGCCAAACGGCTGATTCTCGACCTGCGCAATTGCGCGGAGGGCGACGAATCGGAGGGCATCGCGGTAGCCAACCTGTTCCTCAATCACGGTACCATCACCTACCTGCAAGGCCAGAAATACCCGCGCGAGGCGTTCAATGCCGATCCTTCCAAAGCGATTACCAATTTACCTCTGGTCGTGCTGGTGAACAAAGGGACGGCAGGCCCGGCTGAAATTGTGGCTGCGGCGGTGCTGGAAAATGCCCGCGGCGATGTTGTCGGCGATAAGACTTTCGGCGATGGCTCAGTCCAGAAAGTGATACCGCTCGCCGACGGCTCAGCGCTGATTCTGTCCATCGCCAAGTACTACTCGCCCAGCGGCAAAGCGATTCAGGATAGTGCGGTCACACCGAACATTCTGATTGCGGGCAGCGAAGATGACGGAGCGATTCCAGACGATGACGAGAATGCGGCTCCGGTGGACGAAGAAAAAAAGCAAACCCCGCAACAGGACGAACAGCTGCACAAGGCGATTCAGGTGCTGAAAAGCAAGGCGAGCTAGTCGGTGTTTGGTACTCGTAAGTCTTGATCGCGCGCCCCCGGCGCGCGATTTTGTTTTAGTGGCGAACCATTCCGATGAAACTCCGCATGATTCCTGTCGGCTACATGGCGAAGCACGTGTACAAGACGCCTGACTGGCTCAAGGCACTCCAAGTCAGCGACATATATTCCGTTAGTAGCTGCGTTTCCCGGGATTTCGCGGAGTACATCAAGTATTGGAAGCATAACGGTTATTGGTTCTTTGACTCGCCAAAAATCATAGAGAGCATCGCCGAGGAAAACTCAATTCCACTTGAAGGAACGTCGTTGTTTTATTACGAAGCGTATGAAACGGAATTCGACGGGGAAAGCTGGCATCCGTATGCGCCCGAGCCGTCATTTCCAACAAATCCAGTTCCTCCTCCCCGGAAACAACTTGAGGGCTTCGACGTAGTAACGTTTTACGCCAGAACCTCACCAGAATGCTCCCCTCTTTCGTGCAATTCTCTGGCGAGAGAACTTCGCACCAATGCCCACTGCCTGTTTCCTTCCTTTGATGAAGCGGAAACGAGCATCAATAACGGGGCATTTAGCCGATGTGAGCCGGGCCCATATCGAATCTTCTCCGTATATTCAGTGGACTGGGCCTAATGCGTAGCGGCTCAGAATTCCTGTTTCCCGAGCCACTCCTTCGCGCGGTACTTATGGAATAGCCGATAACTTATGACGGCTGTTGACCAGCGACTGCCGGCTGCTATCCTGAATCTGATCTCCGGTGAAATTTCAGCTACAGGATTCGCGCGCGGCCAAAACTCCCGAAACCAGGATGGTAAGCCGCCTGCTAATCGGCCTGATGGTATTAGTGTCGGCGCTGGTTGGTGCCACAGCGGGGCTTCTGCTGGTCTACTCCACCGACCTGCCGCAGGTTGATCAACTCGAACGCTACCGTCCCAGCTCCATCACTGAACTCTACGACGGCCAGGGACGCATCGTCGGTTCTTTCGCGCTGCAGCGCCGGGTGATCGCCTCCTATGAGGACTATCCCCAGATCCTGCGCCAGGCGCTGATCTCGATCGAAGACAAGGATTTCTACCGGCACTGGGGCATCAATGTCTGGCGGATCGCGGGAGCGGCCTACCGTGATATCGAATCGGGCGGCAAGGTGCAAGGCGCATCAACCCTTACCATGCAGCTGGCGCGCAATCTTTTCCTCTCTCCGGACCGCTCTTTTCATCGAAAGATTCAGGAAGCCCTGTTGGCCGTCCAAATCGAGCGCCGCTTCACCAAACCACAAATTTTCACCCTATATGCCAACCAGATCTACCTCGGCCACGGAGTCTACGGATTCGAGGCCGCCTCCCAGTTTTACTTCAGCAAGCCGGCGAAACAGCTGACCCTCGATGAAGCGGCTCTGCTCTCTGGCTTGCCCAAGTCGCCGTCCTACTATTCGCCGGTCACTCATCCTGAACGCGCTCTCAAGCGCCGCAACCTGGTGATCAATTCCATGCTCGAAGACGGCATGATCACAGCGCAACAGGCGGCCGCAGCCCGTGATCAGGCGCTCCGCCTGGACCTGGCCCACGATCCTGATTCGCTGGCGCCCTATTTTGTCGAAGAAATCCGCCGCTATCTGGAAGGCAAGTACGGCAGCGACCAGGTGCACGAAGGCGGCCTGAGAGTTTACACGTCGCTTGACATGGACCTGCAGCGCGCCGCGAACCGCGCCGTGTTCGACGGTCTGGCCGCCTACGAGCGCCGCCATGGCTGGAAGGGACGTTTGCAGAACGTTCTGACCGGTGACGTGACCCTCGCCAACTACCAGCATCCGGACTGGGACAGCGAACCCGAGGTCAACGGATATGCCCATGCTCTGGTGGTAGCGGTCTCGCCCGCTTCTGCGGTCCTCCGACTTGGCCGGTACACGGCGACCCTGGCGCCCGCTGACGCCGCCTGGACCCGTCGCAGGTTTCCCGACATGCTGAAACGCGGCGACCAGGTGTATGTGAAAGTGATTTCGCTAAGTCCCGAGGGCAAAACGCGGGTTAGCCTGGAACAGGATTCTGGCGTGCAAGGCGCGCTGGTCGCGATCGACAACCCTACGGGCGAGATCAAGGCCATGGTCGGCGGACGCGATTTCAATCTTTCCAAGTTCAATCGCGCCACGCAAGCGCTGCGACAGGTGGGATCGTCCTTCAAGCCCTATGTGTACACCGCGGCGATCGACCGGGGCGCCACGCCCGACGACACCATCCTCGACGCGCCGGTCACCTTTCCAACCCCTTCCGGGCCTCCGTACGAACCTCATAATTACGATGAAAAGTTCGAGGGCACGATTACGCTGCGGCGGGCGCTGGCGCAGTCCCGCAACATCCCCGCACTGAAGCTGGCTGACAGCCTCGGGATCAAGACGGTCATCGACTACGCGCATCGCTTCGGCATCACCTCGAGCATGCCGCCTTACCTGCCGGTCGCCCTGGGAGCGGTCGAGGTTACCCCGATCGAGCAGACTTCCGCGTTCAGCGTCTTTCCCAATGACGGGGTGCACATCACGCC
>JBGQIG010000254.1:0-5037 GCA_041498365.1 Terriglobia bacterium
CGCACCTTTCGACCATCCTGGGCAGCGACCGGGAACGGCTCTCCAAGCGGCACGGGGCGACTTCGATCGCCAATTTTCGCGACATGGGCGTGCTGCCCGAGGCGCTGGTGAATTATCTGGCCCTCCTGGGATGGGCGCCTCCCGGCGGCACGCGGGAAATCTTCAGTCGCGAGGAACTGGTAAAGGAATTTTCCCTGGAGCGCGTTACGCCTTCGCCGGCTGTCTTCGACATGGAGAAGCTGTACTGGCTCAACCGGCATTACATTAAGAGCTGGCCGGCGGGAAAACTTACGGCGCTGGGCGCCTGGTTTCTCTCCAAGTCAGGTTACATCGAGTTTAAGGATGCAGATGCCAAATGGCTCAGTGCAGAGAACGTCCCCGTCGTACAGCTTGACGGCGAGATACAAGACTGGTTGTCGAAGGTTATTGAGTTATTGGCGCCTTCCGTCGATCGCCTGGACCAACTGCCCGACCGCGCATCTCTGATCTTCACCTACGACGCCAAAGCCGCGCTGGCGGCGCCCGACAACGCTGCGGTGCTGGCCTGGCCAAATACCGATGCGGTCTTCGCCCGATTCACGGTCAAGATCCTTGAAGACGAATCAGCGAAAGCCGGGAAACTCACTCCCGAATGCTTCAAACTGCTGGTCAACGAGGTGAAGGCGGAGACCAGCGCAAAGGGTAAGGAACTTTTTCATCCCATCCGGATGATCATCACCGGATCGCACTCCGGTCCCGAGTTCGACAAACTGATTCCCATCCTCGAAGCGGGCAGCCACCTGAATCTGCCTAAGCACGTGCTCAGCGTGTGTGAGCGGGTGGAAGAATTCGCCAGGGCGCGGGCCAGCAAGAATTAATCCCCCCGCTGGTCCAAAGCCGATCACTTCAAGAGACCAGCTGCCGATACCTGACACCCATCGTCCTCCATGCTATCGTCCTTCCATGATTCGATTTCTGGCTGTTTTCCTCCTTCTCTTAGCGCTTAGTGAGTCCGGCGTAGCCAAGGAAAAATATCAGCAAGCCGGTCCCATTCGCCTCGACCGTGACGGCGAAAAATGGGCGGAGAAGGCCCTGCGCAAGCTTTCGCTCGAAGAAAAAGTCGGCCAGGTTTTCATGATCTGGGTGCGCGCGGAGTTCCTTAATATCAACAGCCCCGAGTATCTCCAACTGCGCGACGACATGCGCAGATATCACATTGGCTCGTTCGCCATGACCGTGCGCTGGGAGCCGCCATTCCTCTACCGCAACCAGCCTTACGAAGCCGCCGAACTGCTCAATCGTATGCAGCAGGAATCCAGGCTGCCGCTGCTGGTCGCCGCCGATTTTGAGCGCGGGGTCACCATGCGCTTGCACGGGGCCACGACCTTTCCTCATGCCATGTCGTTTGGTGCGGCCGGGAAGACGGACTATGCGGAAGCCTTTGGCCGCATCACCGCCCAAGAGGCCCGCGCCATCGGTGTGCAATGGAATTTCTTCCCTGACGCCGACATCAACTCCAATCCGGCGAATCCCATCATCAACACGCGTTCCTTCGGCGAGGATCCGCAACAGGTTGGAGATCTGGTCGTTGCCTACGTTCGTGGCGCACGCGCCAACGGAATGCTGACCACGGTCAAGCATTTCCCCGGCCATGGCGACACCGCTACCGATTCGCATCTCAGCGTGGCCCAGGTCACCGGAGACCGCAAACGTTTGAATGCAGTCGAACTCGAGCCATTTCGCAAGGCCATCGCAGCCGGAGTCGATTCTGTAATGGTCGCGCACGTTACGGTGCCCGCGCTCGAGCCGGATCCTAATCGCGTGGCCACCACTTCCCCGGCAATCGTCACCGACCTGCTCAAGCACGAGCTCGGCTTCCGGGGAATCGTCGTGACCGACGCCCTCGATATGGCCGGGCTCACTCGTCTCTATTCCGCTAACATCGGGCGCGCGGCGGTGGACGCCTTCAAAGCGGGCAACGACCTGTTGCTCATTCCTGCCGACCTGGATGCCTCCTACAAAGCCGTTCTCGAGGCGGCTCGCAGCGGCGAAATCCCCTCCGCCCAGCTCGACGCGTCAGTCCTCAAGCTGCTGAAGGCAAAGGCCTCACTCGGCCTGCACAAGGCTCGACTCGTGGACGTGGACGCCCTTCCGGAAACGGTGGGTAAGCCCGAGAACCTTGCCCTCGGCCAGCAGATCGCGGACGACGGCGTTACCCTGGTTCGCGACAACGGCAAGTTGTTGCCGCTGAAACAATCGGGAACTGTCAAGAGCGCAATTCCGTACCAACAGGTGGAAGACGTCCACAACGGGATGGTGGTGGTTGTGCTTTCAGAAGACATCCGTACCGAGGCTGGACGCGCCCTGGAGCGTTCCATTAAGGCCCGCGTGCCCGATGCTAACGTGATCTACGTGGATGCGCGCATTGCCACCGCAATGTCAGAGGAGATCCTGAAAGCGGTGGACCAGGCCCAGGCCGTGATTGCAGCCGTGTATGTGGTGCCAACCGCGGGCAAGGCACTGAAGGGTGCGGACGGGTTGACCAACTCGGTCTCCCTCAACGATGCCAGCGGGACGCTGCTGCAGACAATTCTGGACCACGCGGCGCAGAAAACCGCGGTCCTGGCCATGGGCAATCCGTACGTGGCGCAGGATTTTCCCGCGATACAGAACTACCTGTGCACCTTTTCCAACGCCAGCGTCTCGGAAGTCAGCGCCGTCAAAGCTCTTTTTGGCGAGATTGCGATTCGCGGCCGCCTGCCGGTCAGCATCCCCAACATCGCTCAGCGCGGCGCCGGCATTGAGCGACCGCCAATCGTCGCAGAAAAAGGATCGGAACATGCTCATGCTAAAGCGGCTGCACGTTAGTTCGCGACTGCCCTTAATCTTTGCCTGCGGCGCCATGCTGGCCCTGCCAGGTTGCAGCGTCAACGTAAAGAAAGACAGTGAGGGACAGGAAAAGAAAGTAGACATCGAAACGCCCGTGGGCAAACTTCACGTCAGTAAGGATGCTGACGTCCGCGACGCCGGTCTTCCGGTTTATCCGGGCGCGCGCCGGAAGGAGAAGGATGACGACGGCGAACAGAACAGCGCCCACGTCAACATCTCCAGCAACCTGTTCGGCCTCAAGGTGGTGGCCATCGAATACCTGTCCGAGGATCCGCCGGAGAAGCTCATTGCCTATTACAAGGACCAGCTAAAGAAATACGGCAGCGTGCTCGAATGCCACACCGGCAAGAGTCACGTGGGCGCCAGCATGAACCCTGGCGATGCTGATTCCAGCGAATCCAAACGATTGAAATGTGACGAAGACCAGAACGGCAAGACCATAGAACTGAAGGTCGGAACCGAGGAGAACCAGCACATAGTCTCGATCAAACCGGGTGACTCGGGCAAGGGGTCGGATTTCGGTCTCGTCTATATACAGATGCGACGTGGCAAGGACACCATCTGAGGGCATGCGAAGAGGGCGGGCAGATTTCAGATTTCAGAGTTGCAGATTGACATCTGCAGCGCCCAATTCCCGACGTGAAATCTTCAATCTAGAATCTACAATCTGTAATCGTCGTGCCCCGCCTTGCCTCTCCTCGCCGCCCTGCTGTAACTTGAAGCTCGGTGGAGTATCCCTGTCATCAATGTCAGTCTACGGTGCAGGAGGGCATAGCCTTCTGCCCGCAATGCAATGCCCCGCAAATTCGGGTCGCTGTGGCTGAGGCTCTGACACCTTCCGGAGTCAGGCCCAGCGCGGCAGGTCCACCCCTCGCTCCCTATTTCCGCGCTCCCTTGGCAGGTAGGATCGATTGGGCTCAGGCTTTGCCGGCCACAACCATGGCGGGCCTGTTGGCGGCGCTGCTCATGCTGACCCCTTTGCGAGGCTTCGGTCTGGGGATGCTGATCGGCGGGGGTCTGTCGGTGGTCTTCTATCGGCGCCGGAACCCGGTTGCTGACATCACTCCCGGGATGGGAACCCGACTGGGCATGGCCAGCGGGATTTTAGGTGGCGCTATGTTCGCTTTGCTGGTGTCCGTCCGCACCGTGATGCTCCACTCCTGGGATCGCCAGCGGGAGAAGCTGATCGAATTGGTAGAGCAAACGGCATCCCGCAATCCAGACCCGCAAGCACAACAAGCCATGGAGTTTTTCAAAACCCCCGACGGCCTCATGGTGCTCCTGGCCTCGGTTCTGGCTGTAACTCTCGTGGGTTTCGTGCTCTTCTCCGGACTGGGAGGGGCTCTAGGTGCTGCCCTGCTCCGTCGCAAAAAGCGCCTCTAGCGGCTTCGAAACAACCTGGATTTTCTATGGCTCAGGGTTTCCGGTCCTTCGGGGTTCCCGAATTTACGACACTACCCCGGCCCCGCCTTGCCCCACGTCACGTCGCCCGCGTATGATGCACCGTTTATGACTCCCAAACCCTCTCCACGCCAATCGAGCCTGCGCGAGAAGTCGCAGCTGATGTCTGCCTCGGAAATTGAGCGCACTCTGGTCCGCCTGGTCCATGAAATCATCGAGAAAAACAACGGCGCCGCTGATCTTGGACTGGTGGGCATCCGGCGGCGCGGCGTGCCTCTGGCTCAGCGTCTGGGGCAGATGATCGCGCGCATCGAAAAGACTCCGGTGCCCGTCGGCACGCTGGACATCACCTTGTATCGCGACGACTTGTCCACTTTGGGGTCGAAACCAGTAGTGCAGAAGACCGAAATTGGCTTCCCCATTGCCGGTAAAAACATCATTCTGGTGGATGACGTTCTATACACCGGCCGGACCATACGGGCCGCTCTCGACGCCCTGTTCCGCGAGGGACGACCGAAACAGGTACAGCTCTGCGTTCTCATCGACCGGGGGCACCGCGAGCTGCCGATTGAGGCCGCCTTCATCGGACGCAAGGTGCAGACCACGGACCGGGAAATTATCGAGGTGAAGCTGCGCGAGGTGGACGACGCGGAGAAAGTTCTGCTGGTCGAGCGGCAGGATTGATTGAACAAGATTGATTGAAGACGATAAGGCACGGACCTCTCGTCCGTGCGCTAGCCCTGGCAAATCATGAACAAAGCCGCGCAC
>JBGQIG010000255.1:0-5015 GCA_041498365.1 Terriglobia bacterium
CCTTCTGCGCGGCCTTGTAGGCCGGGTACAGCGCACCCAGGACGGCCCCGATGATGGCAATAATCGTCGAGCGCAGGATCCATCCGCCGGTGACGACAACCGGCAGCGTGGGCAGCCGGTATCTGATGCCGGCGCGCGCCGCCAGGCTGAACAGAACTCCAACCACAATTCCGCCAATGGCCAGCAGCACAGTCTCGCGCAGGATTACGTTCACGATGTAGAACTTCGAAGCTCCAATCGACTTCAATATCCCGATTTCGCGGGTGCGCTCCATGACCGCGGTGTACATCGCCTGGAAAATCACGATGAAGCCGATCACCACCGAAATACCGATGACCACTCGGATGAACGTGGAAAGTCCCGGATAGCTGTTGACGGTCATCATGGAAAGATATTCACGCATGGAGCGCACCGAGTAGTCCTGCATTCCCGGCACATTCTTTACCTCTTGCACCACCGCGTCCGCGTTCGCGGGATCGTCCAGCTTCACGTAGAACACGGAGGCCTTGCCTTCCGATCCAATCAGTTCCTGCAGCGTGTTCATGGGTAGAAACTTGCGCGCGCCCCGGCCGTGCTCCACGATGCCGGCGACCCGGAAGGGATGATTGAGGATTTCGATCGTCGAACCCACCTTCACCCGCTGAGACTGGGCGAAATAATCGTCCACCAGGCAATCGTTCGAGCCCTGGAAAGGGCCGCCGTGAAGGTAGTGAAACGGGACCAATGCCTCGAAACTATTGAGATCAATCCCGTAAATGACCTCCAGGTTTTTTGTGGTCGTGAGTTGCCAGATCACCGGAGCCACCGTCTTGACATGTGGCAATTGCGAAAGCACGCCCCCGATTTTTATCGACATCGGAGCGGTGCTTACGCCCGCCATGAAAGACGTGTTAGGCGGCTGCACGATCACATCAGCCCCGATACCGGCCTGCCGCTGCCGGGCGTCATTCAGCATGCCCACCGACAATCCCACGATTAGCAATATCAGCGTCACTTCCAGCGCAATGGCCACAATGCTGATCAGCGACCGGATGGGTCGGTGCACCAGGTTAGCGACGATCATTTTGTTCATCATGAGGCAGCTGCTGGCTTCCAGCTTCTGGCTGTAGCAGTCAGCATTCAGCCAAGAAGGACAGTCTAGTCTTCATGGCTGATTGCTGACTTCTGAGTGCTTTACTTCCCATCCGCCCTGGTTACTAGACTGGATTGGGGCTGATCCAGATGCACCACCTGGGCCCCGGCAGGCTGCTCCAACGCGAATTTGTCATCGGGGAGTGGTTCGTTCAACTGCAGCTTCACGATGGTCAGAGTGATGTCGTACTCCTCCTGCGGCCTCCAGATTTCAATCTGTGATGGGAAATTCACGCGGTTGTAGTCGCTGTACCCTTCATAACGCGAGTCGGTAGCCAGGTTTCCATCCTGATCGTAGACAAATTGGCGATGGGGCAGCAAGTCGGTCCGGCTGAAAACGATCTTGCGGGAAAGGAACCAGCCGCGGTCGCCCTTGCGAATGACTTCAATCTCGTAGTCGGCCTGCTGTACCTGGTGGTGTTTGGCGTCAGTAACGATTTCGAAGCTGTTTTGCATGACTGCGATCTCATTTTGTGGATCAATCTCCCGCAGAATGAGCGCGTCGTAAATGTGTTGCGGGCGCAGGTTCTCCAACGGCTGCTGAGCGTTGTGAGTCTCGATGTCATTGCGGCCGACCACAAAGCGGTTCTTGGGAGGTATCCACAGCTTGAACTCGCGCCCGTCGCTCACCATGTCAAAGGCGCGGTTGCGCACGATAGGCATCAACCCGATCATGCGCAGCATATCTGGCTTGCGCGCCAGTATGTAGCCGCGAATCTGCTGATAGTCGGTGACCTTGCCTTTTTTAACGCCGCCTACCGAGGTGTCAATGTCCACAGTCGCCTGCAGGGTTTTGATCTTGGCGGCCTGAGAATTGACGTACTCGATCAGTTCCGCCTGGGTGGCGGATTTCAGCGGGGCCGTGCTGATCTGCCTTTCGACCCGGCGCGAGCGAAACAGGCACCCGGTCAGAGGCAGGATAGCCAACAGCACAAAGACAGCCCGGTAGCGGGAAATGGTGTGCATTAGATTGGATTGGATTCCTTAGAAGGCAGTTGGGTTCACCAGTAGAGATAAGTATATGCGAATACGAGGCAGCTCAGCAGGGTTGGGGGTTGTAAGCTCAGTACCCCACACCTGTTCAACAGATTAGAAAATACTATTTCCTCTGGACGGCCTGTCGCAGCCTAGCGACATTCCGGTTGTGTTCCTCGAGACTGCTGGAAAAACGGTGGTGGCCGTTGCCGTCGCTGACAAAGTAGTAGTAGTCCGACTTGGCCGGTCGCATGGCCGCTTCCAGTGAAGTTCGACCCGGATTCCCGATGGGCCCGGGTGGCAGCCCCGGATGCGTGTAGGTATTGTAAGCCGACTGGAAGTGCATGTCGGAATGATGCAGCGCGCCGGCATAGGTTCCATCGAGCAATTCGGCATAGATCACGCTGGGATCGGCCTGCAGCGCAATGTTTCGCGCCAGCCGATTGTAATAAACGCTGGCCACCACGGGACGCTCTTCGGGCATAGCAGTTTCTTTCTCAATAATGGAGGCCATCGTGACCGTCTTCTGTACATCCGTTCCCTGACCGTTGGTGGTTAGCCCGATCTGCGCCGCGACCTGACGAAACTGCTTTACCATTGCGGCCGCGATGTCCTTCATGCTCTGGGTCCGCGTGAACTCGTAGGTGTTGGGGAAGAGGTAGCCCTCCAGGCTTTTCGCCTCGGGGGCCAGATCTGAAATCAATTCGACGTTGGATCGCGCCACTTCAAGAAACTCCTGGTTTGATCCCAGGCCCGCGTCCTGCACGGCCTGTGCGATGTCGAACATGGTAAAACCTTCGGGGATGACGACCGAGTGCACATAAATATCGCCGCGCACCAGGCGGTCGTGAACTTCCAACGCCCTTGCGGTCTTGTCGAAGAGGTACTCGCCGGCTTTCAACGATTGTTTGCGGTGGATGCGATGCCAGAGGACAAAAGCGAGCCGGCTCCGGATCACCCCGGCAGACTTCAGCTCAGCCGCGATCCTGCGGGTCGAGTAGCCCGGGCGCAGCAGCACAAATTTCTGCCCTTCGGGCGTAACGGGCGTCATCAGCGCCCACGCCAGCCAGCCGCCAACTCCGAGGACGGCAAGCAGCAGGAGTGTCAGGAACGTGCGCAAGTTAGAAATAGTTTAGATGAATGAAGGCGGTTGGTCGTTAGTCGGTGGTCGTTGGACTTTGGGAGCTGGTCGTTGGTCGTTGGTCGTTGGTCGTTGGCCAACAGCCCGCGGTCGCTGGATTTCGATCTTCTCACTTTCGTTCCAAAATACCCTCTTCAGAACTAACCCCGAGTGACCAACCACCAACGGCCAACGACTGCCCCTACCCACCGCCTCTAGCATCCATCCAACTCTGCAATATCAGGACTGCAGCCATCTGGTCTACGACTTGTCCGCGACGTTTGATCGACATGTCTGTTTCCCGCAGCAACCGGTTGGCTTGAGCAGAGGACAGGCGCTCGTCCCACAAATGTACTGGCAGTGTGAATTTCCGGCGCAGTTCCTCGGCGAAGTCTTGCATTTTTCCGGCTTGTGTCCCTTCGGCGCCGCTCATGCGCAGGGGCAGGCCGACTACGATCTCAGCCACCTGGTACTCGCGGATGACTCGTGCCAGTTGCTCAAAGTCCAGCCGCTTGTTTTGCCGGTGGAGCGTCTCCAGTCCCTGCGCCGTGATGCCCAGCGGGTCGGAAATGGCCAGCCCGATTCTCCTTGAGCCCACGTCCAGGCCGAGAATTCGCGCCCGACGCCCGCTAGCCTGAGAATCGGTTGGATGGGAAGGCACCTCGCGATTATATGTCGCGCACACACTTCGGCAGTTAGGCTACGATAACGCTATGGCCATCGACGAGGCAGAGATCGACCGACCGCCGGCGCAAGCCGTGGCCGCGCCGCAGCCGAAGCCGCAGAAGCCTCACTGGGCTTTCACCGCAGTTGGAATCGCCACGATTTTGGGTCTTTGCTATTGGGGCGAACTGGTGCTGGCGGTGATGCTGGTGTCAGTGTTGCTGGCATTTATTCTGGCGCCGGTGATGGACCTGTTCATACGGCTTCACCTTCCTCGCGGTCTGGCTGCCGCCGTGGCTGTGATCCTGCTCCTCACTGTGATTGTCGGTCTGGTGTACTACTCCTCTAACCAGGCCCTCATTTTCGTGCAGGATCTGTACAAATACACGCAGAAGATTCAGCGGGAAATTTCGCAGGTCCGGCAGCGGGCGGAATCGTTGGGAACGATGGACTCGGGGGGGCAGGTGAAACCTGCAGAATCCCGTCCCGGCACCAACTGGGCGGATCTCCTGACGCGCGGTTTCGGTTCAGTCTCGCAGGCTGTGCTGGCGGCCTCCTTCATACCTTTTCTCGTGTACTTCATGTTGAGCTGGCAACATCATGTCCGCTCCGCAACCGTGATGCTTTTCTCCATGCAGAATCGAAACGCCGCGTATGTCACCCTGGGCTTGATTTCAGCCATGATTCGCAGCTTTATGGTCGGGAATCTTCTCATTGGACTGTTCCTGGGGACGGCCAGCGCTATCGCGTTCGCGGCACTTAATCTCCCGTTTTTCTATTTCATTGGCTTCATCAGCGGATTTCTGAGCCTGGTTCCCTATCTTGGAGTCGTGCTGGCCCTGGCCCCCCCGATCTTCGTGAGCATCGGACACATCAGCTCCGGGGACGTAGCAATGATTGTAGTGATTGTGCTGGGGCTGCACCTTATCGCGCTCAACGTGCTCTATCCCAAGTTTCTGGGCAACCGCCTGCAGTTGAACCCGCTGGCGGTGACCATGGCTCTGCTGGTCTGGGGATGGCTCTGGGGTGCGATGGGCCTGGTGCTTGCTGTCCCCATCACGGCGGCCATGAAGATCGTGTTCGATCACGTGGAATCGTTGAAGCCGTACGGGGCCTGGATGGGGGA